>CAZUCH010000181.1:0-6524 GCA_964619045.1 uncultured Planctomycetales bacterium
CAGTCACAGGCTGGAAGCCTGTGCCACAAGTTCCGGGATAGGCTCTAACATCCGAGCTCACGTGTCTACTCGCCAGAGCCAATTGGGCACGATCCCCCGTGCTTGGCGTGGTAGTTCTGGTGGTGCTCCTCGGCCTCGTAGAATGTACGGGCCTTTTCCACGACAGTCGCGATCTTGTGATCGCGAAAACGTGCGCTGGCCTGTTGCGTCGCGATGAACTCCCTCGCCTCCGCAAGCTGCTCGTCATTCGCGGCGAAGATCGCCGACCGATACTGAGTGCCGACGTCAGGCCCTTGCCGGTTCCGCTGAGTGGGATCGTGGAACTTGAAGAACGACTCCAACAACCGGCGGTAGGTCACCTGGCTCGGGTTGTACGTGACGCGAACCGTCTCCGCATGGCCGGTGTTACCATTGCACACTTGCTTGTAACTGGGGTCGGCGACGCGTCCACCTTGATAGCCGGAGACGGCGTCGATCACGCCCGGGACTTGCTGGAACCGGTCTTCGACGCCCCAGAAACACCCGCCGGCGAAGTACGCCGTTGCCGGCGCGGTCGGTAGAGACTCCGGCGGCAATTCGGCGCCCGCTTTGTAGAACTTAAGGGCCGCCGAGTTCATGCAGTATCGCAAGCCAGTCGGACGGGGTCCGTCGTCGAAAACGTGCCCGAGGTGCGATCGACATCTGGCGCACTCGATCTCCGTCCGTACCGTGCCGAGCTTCGTATCGCGCTTCTCCAGCACGTGGGCGGGATCGAACGGCCCAAAGAAGCTCGGCCAGCCGGTCCCCGATTCGAACTTCGTGTGGGAGCGGTAGAGTGGCAACCCGCAGAGCCGACACACGTAGAGCCCCTTTTCTTTGTTCTTGACAAGAGGGCCCGTCAAAGGACACTCGGTTCCTTCCTCGAGCAGCACGTGCCGTTCCTCTTGAGAAAGGCCCGCGGCCAGTTCGCCGATGCGTTGCTTGGTAAGCCGCTCTATGTTATAGCCGCTAGCTGAATAGGCTGGGTGATCGCCACTGACGCCTGGTCGGTTTTCTTCGTTCATCCGATTCGTCCCCTCTCCCGGGCAGGAGAAGCACCTCGAAACGTAGATCACAAGCAGCAAGAGGCCCCCTATTGCGAACGGCAGCTTACCACTCATCTTCATTCCTCCGAGAACGCCATTGCCATGAGCGGCGCCGTCAGTTGAATGCTAGCGAACGACCGTCGGTTGCGGCGCAAGTCACGCCCGACCTCTGGCTACGCAAGATCATATTCACGCTACTCGGCTTTTCAAGCAGCGCTCGCCATGCGTACGGGGAGCGTCGTGTCGGGCCATGTGCGAGCCGCGTTCGAGCAGCGACGGCCGGACAACCAACGGCAGCGTGCTATAATACCGTATTGTGAGCCGACAACTCAAGCACGTGCTTGGCGGCTATCTCATGGTTTAGCGGCGTGGCGTGGGCCGCTTGGAGTGGGCTTCATGAAGATCGCTGTTCCGACGGAGACCTGCGCCGGCGAACGCCGCGTAGCGCTCGTCCCCGAGTCATGCAAGAAACTCATCGGCAAGGGACTCGAGATCGCTGTCCAGAGCGGTGCCGGCAAGAGCTCATTCTTCTCCGACGACGCCTACCGCGATGTCGGCGCGACCATCGAGAAGGACGTCGATAAGCTGCTGGGCGCGGCCGATTTCGTCCTCATGGTTCAGCCGCCGACGGTTGCCGAGGTCGAACGCTTCCGAGAGGGCAGCCTGCTGCTGACCTCGTTGCTGCCGGTGCGCAATCTCGCGACGGTCAGGAAGCTGGTCGAGCGGAGGATCGGCGCCTTTTCCACGGACTGCATCCCGCGCACCACGCGGGCCCAGTCCATGGACACCCTCAGCTCGATGGCCAACATCGCCGGCTACAAGGCCGTGCTGATCGCCGCCGACCATCTGCCCAGGTACTTCCCCATGTTCATGACGGCCGCCGGTACGATCTTCTCGGCCAAGGTCTTCGTGATCGGCGCCGGGGTCGCCGGATTGCAGGCCATCGCCACCGCCCGCCGACTGGGAGCAACAGTCCTTGCCACCGACACGCGCAAGGTCGTCGCCGAGCAGATCCAGAGCCTGGGCGGCAAGTTCGTCGGCGTCGACAGCGACGAAGACGCACAGACCGCCGGCGGCTACGCCAAGCAACTCTCCGAGGACTTCTTCAAGAAACAGGCCGAACTCATCGCTCAGCAGTGCCAGGCCAACGACGTCGTCATAACCACCGCTCTCATCGGCGGGATCAAGGCCCCGCGCCTGATCTCCGCCGAAACCGTCAAAAACATGCGGCCGGGCTCGGTCATCGTTGACCTCGCCGCGACCGGCGGGGGCAACTGTGAGCTAACCGAACCGGGCAAGACCGTCGTCAGGCACGATGTGACCATCGCCGCTCCGCTGAATCTGCCGTCCGACATGCCGATTCACGGCAGCACGCTCTACTCACGCAATCTGACCACCTTCATCCTCGAGTTCTGGAAGGACGACAAGTTCAACCTGGATCTCGAGGACGAGATCATCGCCGGGGCGCTGGTCACACACGAGGGTCAGGTCCGGCACGAGCCGACCAAGAAAGCACTGGAAGGGGGCGAGGGCTGATGATGACAGAGATTCTCGCACAAGCCGGGCAAGCTCCGGACATACTGGGGCCGTTGGCCATCAACTTGGTAGTACTCCTGCTGGCGATCCTGCTGGGATTCGAGGTCATCTCCAAAGTCCCCGCCACGCTGCACACGCCGCTGATGTCCGGCTCGAACGCCATCTCAGGAATCACGATCGTCGGCGCCCTCGTGATCGCCGGCGTCGGCGAAGGCTGGGTCAAGTACGTGTTCGGGTTCCTCGCCATGGTCTTCGCGACCGTCAATGTCGTCGGGGGATTCGTTGTGACCGACCGCATGTTGGCCATGTTCAAACGCAAGTAGGAGACGAGCTATGATGACGATGACTCTGCTCAGTAGCCTGCTTGCACAGGTTACCACTACCGCACCGACCGCCCCCACGGGCGACCTGCGCGAGTTCATGGTCAAGACGATTTACGCCATTGCGGCGGTCTTCTTCGTCTTCGGCCTCAAAATGCTCTCGTCGCCGCGCACGGCTCGCCGCGGCAACATGGTGGCCTCGATCGGCATGTTCATCGCCGTCGTCACCACCTTGGCCAGCCAGCCCGGCATCGGCTACCCCGTGATCATCGCCGGCTTCGTCGTCGGCGGGGCCATCGGACTCATCGCCGCCAAGAAGGTGCCCATGACCGGCATGCCCGAGATGGTCGCACTCTTCAACGGCTCTGGCGGACTCGCTTCAGCGGTCGTGGCCATGGCCGAGTACTGGCGCGTCACCGACTACAGTCAACACCTCATCGACGGCCGCATTTCGATCGGCCTGACGTTGCTGATCGGTATGGTCACCCTCACTGGCAGCGTGATCGCCTTCCTCAAACTGCGTGGCCAGTGGATTCCCGTCTGCTGGGCCGGCAAACAGCCTGCCACCGATCGCGACGGCAACACCAAGACCGACGCCGCCGGCAACGTTGTCATGGACTGGAAAAAGTACATCAAGATGGGCAACCCGCTCACCTTCCGGGCCCAGCACGCAGTCAACCTGATCCTCATCCTTGTCATCATCGGCCTCGGCGCCGTCCTCGCGGGCAACCCCGCCGCCGCCTGGGCCGCCGTGCTCATCATCGTCCTGGCCGCGCTGCTCGGCGTACTGATCACCATGCCCATCGGCGGGGCCGACATGCCGGTCGTCGTCTCGCTGCTGAACTCCTATTCCGGCCTCGCCGCCTGCGCCGCCGGCTTCGTGCTGCAAAACACCTGCCTCATTATCAGCGGCTCGCTGGTCGGTGCCTCCGGCCTGATCCTCACCAACATAATGTGCAAGGCCATGAATCGTTCACTACTGAACGTCATGGCCGGCGGATTCGGGCAAGACATCTCCGCAGCCGGCGGCACTTCGGTCGAGGGCCAGACTGTCCGGCAGATGGACGCCGAAGAGGCCGTCATGGTTCTGGAAGCCTGCCAGAAGGTCTTCATCATTCCCGGCTACGGCATGGCCGTCGCCCAGGCTCAGCACGCCGTCGCCGAGATGGCCAGCCTGCTCATGGACAAGGGCATCGAGGTCAAGTACGGCGTCCACCCCGTGGCCGGCCGCATGCCGGGCCACATGAACGTCTTGTTAGCCGAGGCGAATGTGCCCTATGAGCAGCTTGCCGACCTCGAACTCAACAGCGAGATGGACCAGTGTGACGCCGCCTTGGTCATAGGCGCGAACGACGTCGTCAACCCGGACGCCCGCCGCCCCGACAGTCAGATCGCCGGCATGCCCATCTTCGATGTTGACAAAGCCCGCACGGTGATGGTCTGCAAGCGCAGCCTCAACCCAGGCTTCGCCGGCATCCAGAACCCGCTGTTCTTCAACGAGAACACGGTCATGCTCTTCGGCGACGCCAAGGCAATGGTCAGCGCCATAGTAACCGAGCTAAAGGCCACCTAGAGCCTGTCCCAGAACTGAACTCGTGGCACAGGCTGCCTGCCAACGCGGTCCAGGATTGTCAGACATTCGCCGGGCGGCGCCCGCGCGGCCATCGACAGCCCCGCCGGAGGCGTCGCCGGCGTTCCTGGAAGCGCCCGGGGCGTTCCTGGAAGTTCCCGGGGCGTTCCTGGAAGAGTCCGGGGCGCTCGGAGTCCGGGGCGCGCGAAAACGGGCCGGAAGGGGTCACAAACGTGGTTTGGTAGAGTTCCGGGCGTGACGGCGGCGGGTGCATAACAGTTCAGGCGGAGCTGAGCACAGCCCCAAGCGTGAGCGCGGGGTCTTCGTGGGCGGTCCCTTTGCGTATGGACCCGCTCGCTTACGCTCGGGGCTCAGATCAGGCACCCACTCACGAGCGGCATTGCGGATCACTTCGCGAATCGGCGTCCCGCCGAGCCTGTCACGCACCCGGCGACGGCGGTCTTTTGCTTCCCGATGTTGCTGCTGAAACGCTTGCGGAGCGGCGATCTCAAGTACGACGGTGTTGTGGGCTTCGACGACATTGATCCGTTTGTGGAGTTGCTGGGTGGGTCCCGAGCCGCCCGAGCTGCTCGGTCAAGACCGCCACGTTGCTGACTGACCGTTCATGGCCCGCGACGTCTACAAGGGCGCCGCGCGCGAGGGTTGGCCCGGTGGTGCCTTTGCCGCCACGTGTTTCTGAGAGTTGCCGTACGTCGCCGCTTCCGCGATCTGAGCCTCGTTGGAATCCGCCAGCAGGGCGTTCAGCGACAAACAGACCATGATGGCCAGGGCGTATGCGTTGACTTGTAGGAATGCAAGGCTAAACGCCGACCTTTTCGCGGAGTCGGGCGCGGGGCGAAGGACGGAGACGGCCTTGGCCGTCATCCACATGGAGGCGGCGACGATGGCCAGGCTCCAGGGCAATGCTATGGCGCCGTGGGCCATGGCCGGAAAGACGAGCCCCGAGACCGAGGTCGCCACGAGCCACGTGAACGTTATTCGGCGAAGCTGCTGCCGGGAGAACACGCGTGTGAGCACGGGCAGGTCGGCGTCCGAATACTGGCCGCCATGCGTGAGCAAGAGCAGCCAGAAGTGGGGGATCTGCCAGATGAAGAAGAACGCCGCTACGAGCACAATCAGCGGGCTCTCGAGGTCACCCCCGGTGGCCACGTAACCGATCACGGGCGGGACCGCACCGATCAGGGCTCCGGGGACCACCGCGAAGGCCGTGATCCGTTTGAGATAGGTATAGACTCCGTTGTACCAGACGACTGCGAACGCCCCCAGGATCAGCAGCGTCGTCGTGTTGCTTCCGACCGATGTCACAAAGTACAGCCCAAGCAGCATCAACAGGATCGCGATGAAGAGGGCTGTGGAGACGTCAATCGCGCCGCTGGGCAGGGGGCGGTTGCGAGTGCGCTCCATCCGGGCGTCGATCCGTCGTTCCTGAATCTGATTGAGGGCCGACGAGCCGGACGCCAGCAGAAACACGCCCAGGACGGTCAGCCACATGGTCGAGTCGACGCGGCCCGAGCCGAGAACGCAACCGGTTGCGGTGGTCAGCGTGACCGCCACGGTGACCTTGGCACGCGTCAACTCCGAGAGGATTCGGAGCCAGCCTGGTCTTGTGAGTGTGGCGTCCGACATAGCTCAGTCCCTGCTCAGAATCTCCATGGCGCGGTCGATGGGGATCGTATCGCCGGGTGCCTTGACCTTGTCGAGTTCATACTCGCGGACGAGTTCGGCGTAGTCCTCAGGCGTGTCCGGTTGCAGTGCCTCGGATGCGTAGGTTCTTACGTGGTGGGCCAGCGCGATGCGTTCCCACGGCGTCAGGTTTGGGTAGGGCCGCATCTGCGTGTCGTCGATGCCCTCGGTCAGTGTTCGGTAGATGTCGGCGACCTTGCGGCTGCGCTTCCACTGGTCATGACTGCGGAAGTTTCGGGCGACGCCGGGTAGCCCGGAGCCGTCGCCGGCCTGGCCGTGGCAAGAGGTGCAGAACGTGCCGTAGAGGCGCTGGGCGTCAATGTCGAGCTT
>CAZUCH010000182.1:0-6499 GCA_964619045.1 uncultured Planctomycetales bacterium
CTGTTCGTTGCCAGCTTTGTACTGCGGTCTGCCGTACGCACATTGGATTGGTTTGACTCGGCCACGCTCGTATCCCGCGACGTGATCGCCCAGCCTCGCAGCCTGCGTCTGAACATCGCCTATGCCCGCGACTTGCTGCTGGCCGCCGAACGGTTCACCGACTCCGCTAACCGCTCTGCCCTGGTCGGCGAGGCCCGCGAGCGGCTGACCGTGGCTCTCGACGTCTCCCCGGCCAGCGCCGACGCGCTCGCATGGCGTGGCTTGGTCTGCTCCCACGATCTCGACATCGATGGCGCCATACTGTACGCCGAGGCGGCCCTGATCATCGACCCCTTCCACCGCAGTGCCCAGCAGGTTCTCAACGCGGTCTACAGCGGCGTGCCGGCTACCGAGCGGCGGCTGGTCGACCTGCAAGGCGCCATCGAGGCCGCCCCCGACGATATCGAGCTGCATTTGAAGCTGGGCACGCTCCTGCTCAGTATCGGTCAGCCCACGCTTGCCCTCCCGCACCTCCAGCAAGCGGTCACCGGCAATCCAGACGACATGGATGCCCTGCGCAAGTTGGGCTTGGCGCAGGCCTCCGCCGGCGCAACCGACGCGGCCCTGGACGCCTTCCGTCGCGTGCTCGACGCAACTCCAGGCGACTGGGTCACGCACGTCTACATGGCTCACCTTCTGACGCCGCGCGACCTGGTTGCGGCTCAGCATCATGCGCGCTGGGCGCACCGCCTGGAGCCGCAAGATCCGCACACGCGGCACACGTTGGCCGAATCGCACATGCGCATGGGCCGGATCGCCGCGGCTCTCGAACTTTGGCGGGCAATCGGACGGGACTTGGACGAGGACAACCCCTACCGCCGAGCGGTTCGCCGCCGCATCCGCGATCTGCGTCGCGGGTAGGTAGCACTGCGCTTCACAGATCCCGCAACTGAAGCCTGCGGCTCCTCGCGGCTTACCTCCGTCGGTGCATTCGTGAAACGGAGTATTGGACGCAGCGGCCGATCAGTCGCCGGGGGGCAGCTCTCCGCGCAGCCCCACCGCCAGCCACTCACACACTAGTTGTGGCGCCACGTTGCGATCCAACATGCGCTCGGCACCGGTGATGGTGTTGAGCCGCACGTCCAGATCGTCGAGTGCCAACTGCTCGGCCAGGCGCGTGACCAACGACTGTTGACTGGGCACGATTCGCAGGTCGGGAGTCCCGGCATGCGTCACCAGCACATCGCGGTACAGAGCCGCGATCAACAGGAACACGAGCTTCATCGCGGTACGCAGCTCGTCTGTCGGCACCGTCTTGCTGGTTGGCGGCGCCGAGTCGTCGCCCGCGGGGTCGGCAGCCGCGTCCTGTGCCATCGAGCGCCCGGCCAGCGTCGTGGCCAGATCGAGCAGCCCCTTCCCGAAAGCCTCCGGGTCGGCGTCGGACAATCCGGCTATGTGCCGGCCAACCCCGTCGAACATCTCGGTCAGCCCGATGCGATGCCAGCCAACGGCCACCCCCAACCGCCCATCCGACAGACGCGCCAGTGCTTCAGCGTCCGCCGCCGCCAACCCCAGCCGCGCCACGAGTTCGGCGGCCACGAATGACACCGGCAGCAGTCCGAACGGTATGCACTGGCACCGCGAGCGTATGGTTGGCAGCAGCCGGGCCGCCGACGACGTAACCAGGATCAAACCCGCCGATCCCGGCGGCTCCTCGAGCGTCTTGAGCAGTGCGTTCTGGGCGCCGTCGTTCATCCGCTCGGCGTCCAGCACGATGAAGAGTCGGCGCACGCTCTGGGCGGGCTTCAGTGACGCCGGCTCGATCAGAAAGTGTCGGATCAGGTCCACGACCAGGAATAGCCCCTTGCTTGCCCGGATCGTGCTATTGGGGTGCAGTTTGTGCAGCCCGCGATGAATGATGTGCAGGTCGGGGTGATTGTCGCCAGCCAGGAGTCGGCACGATTCGCACTTGCCGCAAGCGTCCGCGTCGGGTGCGATGCTCTCGTCAATGCACAAGAGCCGCGCCGCCAGGGCCCGCGCCGCCGACTCCTTGCCAACGCCCTCTGGCCCGTCGAAGAGGTAAGCGTGGTGCGTTCGCCCGCTGGCCAGCGCGCGTCGCAGAATCGACACGGCCCGCTGCTGATGCTGAACGTCACTCAGTCGCACGCCGCACCGCCTCCAGCACCTGGTTCCAGACCGCCTCGATGTCGCGCAGCGCGTCCACCACTACAACGGGGGCCGGATAGATCTCGGGCAACTTCCGGAACAGCTCCCGCGTCCGGCGATGGAAATCCAGCGGCCGCCGCTCCATGGCGTCGGCGGTCGCTCCGTCGAACATGCTGAGTTGGCCGCCGCTCCGTTTGCGGGCCACATCGTGCGGCTTGCGACCAATGCGCTCGAAACCAGCCTCGGGTGGCAGGTCGAGAACGATCGTCAGGTCGGGCCACGTATCGCCGACCGCCTGCCGACCAAGCGCGATGACCTCCTTCGGCGGCACGCCCGCCGCCCCCTGATAGGCACAGGTGGCTGAGATGAACCGGTCGCACACGACTGTCTCGCCCGCCGCCAGCGCCGGTCGCACGACTTCGGCGACCAGTTGGGCTCGCGATGCCATGAAGAGCAGTGCTTCGCAACGGGCGTCCATCTGTGACAGATCGTAGTCCAGCAGCACGTGCCGAATGCGGTCGCCGATGACGGTCCCGCCGGGGTCTCGTGCCCGTCGGCAGCGCCCGCCCTGTTCCCCGATCCAGGTCTCCAGTCGTTCGAGCTGGGTGCCCTTGCCGGAGCCGTCCGGCCCGTCGATCACGATGAATTTGCCGCCCAGATTCATGGCGGTGAACTTAGTCTAAAGCGTCCCCCACGGCAACCGAGAGCCGCCGCTCCAGCCTTCCTCGCTTCGCATGGGCGTACTGGCCAAATCGCCGGGTCGCCACTATCATCCGCCCGAGTCGGAAGTAGCGAGGACACGGCACAATGAGCGACACACGGCCCAATTACGAACGCATCATCCTGAAGATCAGCGGGGAGGGGCTGTGCCCGCCGGCAGGGTTCGGCGTGCATCGTGAGCCGCTCGACCGCATCGCCGGCGAAATCCGCGATGTCGTCCAGCTCGGCGTGCAGGTGGGCGTTGTCTGCGGCGGCGGCAATTATCTGCGAGGGGCCGATTTCGCCGACGAGTTGGGCATCCCGCGCTCAACCGCGGACTACATGGGGATGCTCGGAACCGTGCTCAACGCGCTCGCTCTCCAGGAGGCCCTGGTGCGGCTCGGGCAGCCGGCCCGCGTGCAGAGCGCCCTCAAGATCGAACGCATCTGTGAGCCGTTTGAACGCGACCGCTGCCTGCGCCACTTCGAGAAGGGCCGCGTGGTCATGCTGGCCGCCGGCACCGGGAACCCTCACGTAACCACCGATTCATGCGCCGCCATGCGCGCCATCGAGCTACGCGCCGACGCGCTCCTCAAGGCCACCAAGGTCGATGGCGTCTACGACGATGATCCCGCCAGCAACCCGAACGCCAAGCTCTACGACCAGGTCACCTATGACCAGGTGATTGACGGCCGGCTGCGCGTGATGGACATCGGCGCCACAGAAATGTGCCACCAGTACAAGATGCCCGTCATCGTCTTCAACCTCTTCAAGACCGGGACGTTACGCCGCATCGTGCTCGGCGAGCCGCTGGGCACGAGGATGTGCGAGTGACAGCCGACCCCGCGCTCCCTCGGCCGCACTCGGGAATCGCCGATCCGCACCAGTGGCGATTGTGGTTGGCCGGCCTTGTCGGCAGCCGCTACGACGGCCTACGCCACTTCTCGGTCGTCGAGCCCGGCGTGCTGATGCGTTGTGGACAGCCGCGCGTCAGCGATCTGGAGCAGATTCGAGCCAAACACGGCCTGCAAACGATCGTTTGCGCCCGCGGCGGGACTCGTCATCCGCTGCGTGGCCGCTGGTTTCGCAAGGAACGAGCCTTCTGCGAGCGCGAGGGGCTCCACCTCGAACATATGCCTTTCTCAGATGCCTCGACTCCCCCGGCGGACATCTTCGATCGATTCCTGGAGATCGTACGCAGCCCCTCCATGCGGCCGGTGCTGGTGCACTGCGAGCAGGGTTTCCACCGAACGGGGATCCTGAGTGCGGCCTATCGCATCAGCTTGGCCGGCTGGCCGCTAGCGCGTGCCCTGGACGAAATGCGCGCCGCCGGCTTCGACACCGAGCGTCCCAAACGCCGCCTGCTCCTGGACGCGCTGACCCAATGGGCTGCTGAGTAACATCTGTGGCACCGGCATCTTGCCGGTGGAATCACAGGCTAGACGCCGCAGGCGAAGCGTAGCGCAAAGCCTGTGCCACAATTCGGTTACGGCCGAAGGCCATGCCGTGCTACAAGCGACGGCGAATCACTTCGATTTCTTCAACTCACCGTCCGGGGTGAGGCCGATGAAGTCGGCGATGAATATCTGGGGCTCGTCGAGGCCGCCGCGGCGACTGGTCCACATCATATAACGCCCATCCGGGGAAAAAACGGGGAGACCATCGAAAGCCTCGTCGGAGGTGACTTGGTGCCTCTCCGAACCGTCGGTGCGGATCAGGTACAAGTCGAAGTTCGTGCTCTGGCGAAAGTTCACGTAGGTGAAGACCAGCCACTTGCTCGAGGGGTGCCAGAAAGGGCACCAGTGGAAGGCGTCAAAACCGGTAACGGCCTGCTCATCGGTGCCGGTCAGGTTGTTGGTGAATATCTGGAGGTTGCCGCTGCCGGCGCGATCGGAGCGATATACGACTCGCTGCCCATCGGGGCTGAAGAACGGCCCGCCGTCGCCACCCTTGGCCTTTGTGATGCGGCGAGCATTCTGGCCGTCGGCGTCACAGATGTAGATTTCCTGGTCATTGTCGCGGAAAGAGGCGAATACGATGCTCTTGCCGTCTGGAGAGTAGGTGCACTCGGCGTCGTATCCGTCGGTGGTGGTCAGACGCTTGAGCTGGCCGGTGGCGAAGGTGTACTCGTAGATGTCCATGCCGGGGAAGTAGCTCCAGGCCGGTCCCTTACCACCGCCGTGCTTGGCGCCAGACTTCTCGCCCGGATGACCGCCCGGGTGACCGCCTGGGTGGCCGCCCGCTCCCTCCCCTGGATGGCCGCCAGGGTGACCGCCGGAATGTCCGCCCGGCTTCTTACCAGGATGACCGTCGGGCTGTTTCGCTTGGTCTGGAGCCTTCTCTTCGGCGGGGCGGTGGCGGTATGGCTCGATGTCCTCGGGCTTGGGCGGACGTAGATCCTCGTGGTTGGCGGCGAAGATCATCTTCTTCCCGCTGGGGTGGAAGAACGCGCAGGTGGTGGCCCCGATGCCCGTGCTAACCATCTTCAGGCCGCTGCCGTCGAGGTTCATCACGTAGATTTGGTAGTCGTCCTTGCCAACCGGGTAGGCCTGGAAGCAGATGCGCTGCATATCTGGCGAAAAGTACGCCTCGCCGGAACGCGCCAGGCCTACTTCGGTGCTTGTGAGCTGGCGGACGTTCTGGAACCAGAGCGACTCGTCATGTCCGGCCGCCTTGTCCTGGGCTAGTGCCGCTGAGCCGATGCCGATTGCCAGTAGGATGGCGAAAGATGAACGCGTAAAGTACGTGAGCCACATAGTTGAACCTCGCGTGGGTGTTTGGCCTTACTCGCTTCCAACTGCTCCCGGCCGAGCAGGCGCACATCCTATGCGAAAACACCTCGCCGTAGGAAGCCCAACTTGGACAACCGACCTCATCCGGACCATTCCTGTAACCCGAACCGAAACGCCCAGGCCGCCTTGATGAGCAGCATGAAGGCGATCAGAACGCACTGGGCGCCGACCCGCCACTCGCGCACCAGCCACGCCGCCAGCACGATCAGAGCCGGTACCGCTACCGCCATGTAACGCGCGATCGGCTCGATGCCGAACTTGGCCCCGCCCGAGGCCAGATACGAATGCAGGAAGATCAGCGGCCCCAGCGCCAACAACGGGCGGAAACTCCGCGGCACACGCCGCAGGCCCGCCAGACTGACGAACACGAGGAACAGGCACAGCGGCATGTTCCACATCAGCGTGT
This sequence comes from uncultured Planctomycetales bacterium, assembly GCA_964619045.1. Classification (GTDB taxonomy): domain Bacteria; phylum Planctomycetota; class Phycisphaerae; order UBA1845; family Fen-1342; genus JANQFV01. The sequence continues at coordinate 6,043 of CAZUCH010000182.1, forward strand.
TGGGCGCGTTCACCAGCCCGATCGGCGGGGCGAACGCGACCAGATTGCGGAAATACTTGAACTGCTCCCAGATCGGCGTCAGCGTCAGATAGCCCAGCCAGTCGGCGCGCATCCTGTCCGGATTCCAGCCGGCCCGAAAATTGTCCAGATAGACCGTGGGCGAGCCGAATTGGTAGGTCAGATACGCCGCGTAGCACAGTATGCCCAGGCCGGCAACAAGCCCTAGCGGAACCAGCTTGAGCAGCCGTCGGCCGCGCCGCTGTTCTGTGCTGTTGAACCAGTACGCCAGCATGAGCACCGCCGCGATCGCCAGGGCCGTCGGACGTGTGGCCGTCGCCAGCCCACACGCCAGCGCCGCCGGCCACCAGGCGCGCAGATCGATCAGCCACAGGGCAATCACCATCATCAGCAAAGTGATGCTCTCGGCGTAGCCATAACTGTAATAGACGGACGGCGG
>CAZUCH010000183.1:0-6482 GCA_964619045.1 uncultured Planctomycetales bacterium
TGCCCCGGCGTGACCTTCACACAGCCCGTGCCGAATTCCCTCTTGACCAGCAAACCGTCGGCGATGACCGGGATGGCGCGGTTCTGGAGCGGCAGGAGAACCCGGTGGCCAATCAGATGCCGATAGCGGTCGTCGTCCGGATGGACCGCGATTGCCGTGTCGCCCAGCATGGTCTCCGGGCGCGTGGTGGCGATGGAGAGGTAGTCGCGACCGAGTTTGGCACCCTCGGCCGTCGCGGCGGCGATTGCGGCCTTGACCACATCAGCTTGGGGATCGCCCGCCACATCGTCGGCCGGCAGAATCGGGTAGCGATAGTGCCACAGGTGGCCCTGCACGGTCTCGTAAGCGATCTCATCGTCAGCGACGGCGGTCTGCAAATGGGCGTCCCAGTTGACCAGCCGCAGGCCGCGATAAATCAACCCGGCCTTGAACCACTCGAAGAAGACCTCATAAACGGCCTTGGCGCAGACCTCGTCGAGCGTGAATCTCGTGCGCTCCCAGTCGCACGAGCTGCCGATCTGGCGCAGTTGCCGGAGAATGCGGCCGCCGTACTCTTCTTTCCACTCCCATATCTTCTTCACGAGCCCTTCGCGGCCTAATTCTTGACGCGTGAGGTTCTGGTCTTCCCTGAGTCGGCGTTCGACCACAGCCTGGGTGGCGATGCCGGCGTGATCGGTTCCTGGCATCCACATCGTCTCGTAGCCGCACATGCGCTTGTGGCGAACGAGAACGTCCTGGAGCGTGTTGTTGAGCGCGTGGCCCAGGTGCAGAGCGCCGGTCACGTTGGGGAGCGGGATGTCTATGACGAACGGGCTCTTGTCGGGGTTGGGCTCGGCGTGAAAATGGCCGCCCTCTTCCCACGTGCGGTATGTCTCGCTCTCGACGGCGCGCGGATCGTAACTGCCACCGTTACTCATGACGACTCCAGAAACGTACAGCGGGCAGGTTCGGAGACCTGCTCCAGGCTCGGGCTAATCGGGTTAGTTTACTGTCGCGGGCCGGCCGTGCAAAACGGTGTGGGGCTCTACGTCAGGCCGCGGGTCCGATACTCCGCTTACACATCATCGCCGCGCAGAGCCTTGGGAGGGCCGAGTATCTCTGAGAGGATAATCGCGCTGCGCAGCGTCGAACGGCTCGTGAGAGTCCGGACCAGCATAGCCTGCGCTGAGTTGGCTGAGCAGGTGCGGGGTCGGGCCGGCGCGGAGCTGTCAGCCTCGATGGTGCCGACCGCAGGGGAAGCGATGGTCGCCGGCGCCGGCTGCTTCGCCCGCTGGGACTTGCGCAGGCTCTCGACGGTGTACGGTTCGGAAGCCGGCGGCGCAGGCACGGGCCGCGGAGGGGGCGGCGCGACGACCATTCGGCGTTCGGCGGGGCGCGCCGTCGGAACTCGCCGCTGCGGCGTCTGGCTCGGCGGTCTGGCGAGCGGCGGACCAGGCGCGGAGGACTTGGACGCCCCTTTCTCCTTGTCGGGATCCTTCCTCTTCAGGATGCCGCCCAGGACGCTGATGGCTATGAAAACTATCCATATCCAGTCGACGGGCATGTCCGCCAGAGGCATTGTCGCCAACATGTGCGGATCGCAGCTCATCTACTTACTCTTGCCCGAGTCGCCCGCGGCATTGTCGGCATCGTTGCCGGCTATGTGGTCGCGCATGGTCGTGTCCGCCACGATGTTGCGCATGCGGTAGTAGTCCATGATGCCCAGGTTGCCCTGCCGAAACGCGTCGGCCATCGCCTTGGGAACCTCGGCCTCGGCCAGCACAACCAGAGCGCGATTCTCGGCCACCTTGGCGTTGTTCTCCTGCTCCAAAGCAATCGCCATCGCCCGGCGTTTCTCGGCTTCGGCCTGGAAGCGTTTCTTGTCAGCCTCGGCCTGGTCGGCCTGCAAGCGAGCACCGATGTTGGCGCCGACGTCGATATCGGCGATGTCGATCGAGAGGATCTCGTAGGCCGTGTTTGCGTCGAGCCCCTTGGCCAGCACGGCCTTGGAAATCTCGTCGGGATTCTCGAGCACCGCGGTGTGCGCTTTGGCCGAGCCGATGGCGGAGACAATACCCTCGCCGACACGGGCGATGATGGTTTCCTCGGTGGCTCCGCCGACCAGACGCGGGATGCACGTCTTGACCGTCACGCGCGCCCGAGCCTTCAACTGAATACCGTCCTTGGCGACCGCGTCGATCGTGGCGCGGCCCGCTTCCGGATTGGGGCAGTCGATGACCTTCGGGTTCACGGTGGTCTGGACGGCGTCGACAATGTCGCGGCCGGCCAGGTCGATGGCGCAGGCCGTGCGGAAGTCCAGCGGGAGCTTGGCCCGCTGGGCCGAGATCAGGGCCTGGATCACGTTTTGCACGCGGCCACGCGACAGATAATGGCTCTCCAGGTCGTCCGTGGTGATATCGGTCAGCCCGGATTTCCAGGCCTGAATCTTGGTGTGGACGATTACGTTCCTGTTGACGCGGCGCAGCCACATGCCAACAAGTTCGCGCCAAGTAACATCGGCCCGGGCGGAATAGGCCGTTATCCACAGGCGGCCGAAGTTCAGAACCACGATCGCGAATGCGAAGAAGGCGATAGCCAGCACGCCACCGACAACAAGCCAAGCCGTGTTTCCCATGTCATTCCCTCATTCTGTTGTTGGGCCCGCGTGATTGGCCGCCACAATGGGGCGTAACGCTCGACGCCGGGCCGTGCGGGTCATTGTTGGTTCTGTTCGGATTCGGGTAGCGGCCGGACGACAATCTCCATGCCTTCACGTTGCACGACCTGAACCCGACGGTCAGCGTCAACATACTCGCCCTGGCTGCGGACGTCCACGATTTCATGCCCGAAGCGTGCCTGTCCGCCCGGGCGCAGGTCGCCGGTAACGACACCGACGTCGCCGACCTGCGCGACGGCCGTGTGATAGTCGGAGATGGCCAGCTTGTCACCATCGGGGTTGGCGAGGATCACGCCCCGGGCCAGCTTGGTCTCGGGCAGGTAGCGGGCCAACAAGAAGATGCCGGCGATCGAGATTCCGATGCTGCTCAGCAGCACTTTCATGCCGGTCATGGCACCGTCCCAGGCCCCCTGAAGACTGGGAATCGACAGCGGCGGCGCGCCGGGGTCGGCCGGTACGAACGAGCCGATGACCGCCAAGCCGATAAGCACCAAGCCAAGCAGGCCCGCGATCCCGAACCCGGGGAGCACCAGTATCTCAACCGCCAGGAGAATCAAACCCAGCACCATGAGAATGATGGTCCAGACGTCGGCCAAGCCGGCGGCGTAGGGCGCCGCCAGGAAGATGGCCAGGGCAATCAGGGCCGTGGCGCCGGGCACGATCAGCCCCGGCGACTGAAACTCCAGATAGCCGCCGATGAGCACGACGATCAGCAGGAGGCCGCGGACGATTGGGCTGCTGAGCCAGGTTGCGAAATCCTCCCAACCCGACGTGGTGAAGCGCTGGGGAACCGCGGCGAGGGCCAGACGGTCGGCCAACTCACCAATGTCGGCGATGATGCCACGCGCAAAACCAAACGCGACGGCGTCATGCTGGGACATGGTCAGCAACTCGTCGGCCGAGTCAACGGGCTGGAGCACGGGGTACTCCTTGCCCGAAAGAGGCTCGACGAAGCTCTCGACAAGTTTCCATTCGGGGACGACGGACTCGTCTGCGTCAGCCTTCGCGATCTTGTCAGTCTTCGGATCCGCGTCAGGCTCTAGCAAGAGCTTCCGCTTATCGGCGGTGTTTACGAAGCGTCGCTCGCCGGTCTCGATGTTCTGGATCCACCAGACCTCCTCGTTGAGCGTGACCATGGCGCGGGCCAGCAACTGGTCGTAGCCGTTACGGGCCGCCGAATCGCGGAACTTCTGGAGGATTGGGCTTTCCGCCTTGGCCCGCACGGTCTTGCTCAGTTCCTGGACGCCGCCGGTGGGGTCGATGGCGATCGGAGCGCAGTCGCCGATCGAGGATGAGGGGCTCATCCAGATTTCGTCGCAAGACAGGGCGATCATGGATCCGGCGCTGTAGGCCTCTGGGTTGACCCACGCAACGGTGCGGATGTTGTCGGGTGTACGTTCTATGAGACGGCAAATGTCCAGGGCGCTGGTGACCAGTCCACCCGGAGTGTCCAGCTCGAAAATCAGCGTAGTGGCGCCGGCTTCTCGGGCTTCTCCGACACGCCGCTCGATCGCATCGCGCTGGATGTCGTTGATCTCGCCGTGAATCGTGATGATGGCCCCGACTCCGAGCGGTTGGGTCGTGGGGGGCGGGTCGGCGACGATCCGCGGGCCGGCCAATGAGGCAACGGCAATGAGGCCGGCAAGGACGGTGAGGCGACCGGTCGAGTGACGGTTTTCCGTCGGCCGACTAAGGCGTGTTGTTCGCATGGCTTGATTCTCCACAGACGATCGGCCCGTGCCGATGCACGTCGCCGGCCGACGCGCATATATCGTAACCGATCCGGGCCACGACGGCGTGGCATGCGGAGAAAGGAACTCCGGTTTTTGGTGAACTTGTCACCCGCGTTCGCCGATAGGTGGGGAGTGTGAGTCAAACTGTCACGACGAACAGCGAGATCATGGAGAATCTCATGCCACCCAGAAAAACGAACACCACATCGCGTAGGACCAACTACGGCGGAAACATGAAAACTAGGACCAGCAGGACCGCTTCGGTGACCGCCGGCTACCCGATCAACTCCCCCAGATTCCGGGGCGTGCGGGACGAATGCCAGCAGCGGATGGGATCGTTCAAGAACGTCTATATGCAGATCAGCGGCACTGGAACCAAGACGATCTTCTCGCCCACCAACGCCAACAAGTGGATGAAGTACGCCAACAGCGGCGTGCAGGTCTACAAGTTCACCAACAAGGACTTCACCAAGTACTTCGGCGACAAGTGGGCCAAGAGCACCCCGCGGACCACGTGCCAGTATCTGCGGCAGAAGTACGGTAACACGATCAAGGACGCCGTGCGCGGCAAGGGCAACTGCTGGCTGATCGCCGCCAACAAGACCCCGGGGGCCCGCCCCTTCACTAGTTACAACTGGAAATAGCGCCACTGGAACAGCCGGCATGAGTGTCGGTTGCCAGAACTTCTGAACACGCAGCTTGCTGATTCGTCGTTTCGCGGCCCGTCACATCGTTGTGGCGGGCCGCTTACATGCGCCAATGGCTGTAGGGCTCCGTGCCCGAAGTGCGGGGGTGGGTCAGCGCCGTCCGGCGCGCAGCTCGATGCGCGGATGCAACACGTGCTGACCAAACGTATTCTGAAAATCCACGTATAAACCGGCGTCCGTGGCCACTTTCGCCGGCAGCGGCACACGTAACTCGCTCCTACGCGCGTCGAACTGGCAGGCCACATATTCCCCGTCCAATCGCACGACGATCGAGTCCGCCAGGATCTTGCCCAACTCCGCGCCCCAGCCGCCCCGCCCGCTGATCCCGTCGTCGAGTGTCACCAGTACCTCCCGATCACCACGCCGATAGGGGTGCGCCAACCGCACACGTGGCAGTCCGGACTGAGCCCAGCGCGCCAGCCCCAGGAACAACCCGTAGGCCTCACGGCGATTATAGACCGGGTCGCGCAGCCTGGATTCCTCGTCGGGGTTGGAATGAAACGACGCTTCGGACAGTACGGCGGGCACCCGCGCGTCGCGCAACAGGGCCAGCCCGTTGTCGTACAGAAGGCGGTCACTGAGCACGGCACAGGGCAGATGCGACTCGAGACGCAGGGCGTCGCCCAGGCCGGTCAACAAGTGGCGCGCGGCACATAAGCCCGCCAACCCGCCGTCCGTCGACTCGTGGTAGAAAAGCGAAGTGTAGTTAGGGCGGGGTGTTCCGACTGCATTATGGTGAATCGAGAGGAGTAGATCAGCCTCAGCCTCGTTGGCAACCTCCACGCGCTGCCGCAAATCCGCGCCGTTGGACAGGTTCAAGCAGCGGTCAACCTCACGCGTCATGATGACCCGAGCGCCAGCCGCCCTCAGGAAGCCGCGCAGGTATTGCGCGACCCGCAGATTAACCTCGGCCTCGCGCAGCCCCGTCGGGCCACGCTTCCAACCGCCGCCCGGATCGATCTGCCCGACGTGACCGGGGTCCAGCACGATCGTCACGCCCTTCAAGAAGGCAGCGTAAGGCGGGATCGGGGAGTCGGGCTTGGGCAGCACCGTCCATGAATCGTCGAGCCCCACCAGAACGTCGGCGTCGGCGGGCGGCCCGTCGGCGGATCGACAACCGATGCGTGGCAGCCACCAGATGGTCGCACCGCCCAGTAGAAGACCCGCGACGAACACCCACCGCCGACTTCGGCCGCCACGCGAGTTGGTACGCCTCTTGCTCCTCAACACGGTTCGCGTTACCTCGTGTGCCAGCGACACTCATTCGGCGGCCAGAATCAGTGCAGCGGCGGTGTGTCGCCCGTGCCAAGCTGCTCCAGAGTCGCCTCGATGGCCGCGTCCAGTTGTGGCCGACGCCCGGCCACCTCGTCTTCCGGGGCGACTGGC
>CAZUCH010000184.1:0-6474 GCA_964619045.1 uncultured Planctomycetales bacterium
AGCCGCCACTACAGGTCTTGGACATGGTCTACGAGAAGTTTACATCGCATTGACAAAATAGGGGGTGCGGCTCGCATTAAGTAGCGCCGGCGGTCCTAAGGCATTTGGGCTGTCGGTCATCGACCCCCGGGACCCATGCATTTCTAGCCCATGCGGGGGGTTCTATTTTGTACCCGTCCCTCGTATGCGCATCGGGGCGGGCGGGGATTACGCAGGTGTCCGCGACGCTGGGGGTGTCGCCCACGACGAGGCGGCCGTAGTCGCCACGGATGCGAGCACCCGGACCGATCCAGCAGTTTGCGCCAATCTGGACGTTGCCGAAGACGTCGGCGCTAGGATGAATGTAAGCGCCCGCGCCGATCTGGGGCGTTTGACCTTCAAAAGTGGCTATCATGGCAGTTTCCCGGTTGGCCGGCGGCGACCTAGATGCCTACTAGTCGTGGCCTGCGTTCTTCTGCTTGCGGAGGAACTTGCCGATGGCCTCCACGCCCGCCTCTGTCAGAGCGCTACTGTCGCCTTCGCGGAAGGACTTGCTCTCGACCTTTACCAGCGCATCGGTCAGCAGTTGACCGCCGCCGTGCATCTTCACGCGCACGAGCAGCAGGGCACCACTCAGGAGGCCCTTCTCCTGATAATAGTAAACCTCGCTGTCGACTCTGAGCGTCGGCTCGCCGCCGGGGAAGGCGGCCGCGAATTTCTCACTCTGCCGCAGGTCGTGTGTGTTTCGATCAAAGGCGCTGAGAACCTTGGGCGAGCACAGTCTCCCGCCAAGCGTAGTGGTGGCCGGCGCGAAATCCACGTCGTTGAACGCGGCCACTTGCTCGCGGAGAGTGCTCGAGACGAAGAGCAACTCGGCGTGGGCGCCGCGAACCTCGTGCAGGGCGGCCTTGGCCGCGGTCATGCAGCCGCCAGTGGTCAGGAGCATGCCGCAGCACGTTACCAACCAGATAAGAGATGCCATACGACGCATTCAAGTTTCTCCCAGGTGTATGAGCCGGAGATGATGGGGCCTGTCAGCTCGACAGGCGCTCCATGTCCTCTTCGGAAATCTCGAAGTTGCTGTGTACGCTCTGTGCGTCGTCGTGGTCCTCGAGCGCGTCGATGAGCCTCATCAGTCGGTCGGCTTCGTCGCCCTTGAGCGTCACCGAGGAGGACGCGACCATCGAAATCTCGGCGCTCTCCGGCTTGATGCCGGCCTTGTCGAGAGCCTGGCGCACGGCCGGGAAGACCGCCGGATCGCACGACAACTCGAACGCATCGCCGAGCGACTGAACGTCGTCGGCGCCGGTTTCCAGAGCGATGTTGGTGAGGGTGTCCTCGTCGGCCTGCTCGGCGGAAACGATGACCACGCCGCGCTTGGAGAACATCCAGGACACGCAGTTCTGGGCACCGAGGTTCCCGCCGCGCGTTTCGAAGATTTTCTTGATCTCTGGCGCGGTTCGATTGCGATTATCAGTGAGACAACTGCACAAGATCGCCGCCCCGCCGGGGCCGTAACCCTCGAAGAGCAGTTCCTCATATGAGACGCTCCCCAGCTCCCCCGTGCCCTTTTTCACCGCCCGTTCGATGGTGTCCTTGGGCATGTTGGCGTCTTTGGCGGCGTCGATGGCATAGCGCAGGGCGAGGTTCATGTCGGTGTCGCCCCCACCCTCGCGTGCCGCGAGTATGACGCCACGCGCCAGTCGACTCCACAAGCGCCCGCGACGGGCGTCGGTGACTGATTTGGCGCGTTTGATGCGTGCCCAGTGCGAATGTCCTGACATAGTGAGTTCCCGTGTAGCCTACAGAAACCAATGCGCGATCCGTAGTATACGCCAAGCGCCACGGCGCGCGAAGCTCTCGGGCAACCTCTCTGGCGGACAATCAGCGCCGTTTGACGGCCATTTGGTGGAGCGAACGCCCTTCCTTCAGGTACTTGATCTCGAAATTCGTCGCCACGCGGGCGGATTCCACGCCGAATTCCGGCTCGTCGAAGGGCGTTTCCACCAGATCAGGATGCCCGAGCAGCAGCGGGCGGATGATCTCGAAGTACTCGGCGTGGTCGGTTTGTACGGCCCAGCGGCCCCCCGGCACCAGGCAATCCACCGCCGCGTCGACGAACGCCGGCTGGAACAGGCGCCGCTTATGATGGCGTTTCTTGGGCCACGGATCGGGGTGGTACACGTGCAGGGCCGCCAGCGAGGCCCGCGGGCAGACCAGGCGAACAAAATGCGATGCGTCGGTTCGCAGTATTCGGACGTTGGTCATCCTCCAACGCTCCATGCGGTCGACCGCAGAGCGGTAGTATTCGTTGGCCCATTCGATGCCCAGAAAATCGCGGTCGGGACATGCTTGAGCCCGGCGCAGCAGGAAACCGGCCTTGCCGATGCCGATTTCAAGCTCGATCGGCCGCCTGACCGTAAACAGACGCTCCCAGGAAAAATCCTCGAGCTCGGCGAGTTCAACAGCGATCCGAGGCGTGGTCATGGCGAGTCGTCGTTATCGGGCCTATGCAGTGTGAAGTCGTAGCGCGCGCGCGCCGATCTTCATAATGAAGGGCCGACACAGCCGCGGCCCAATGCTCTCTTTTCTAAGGGAAGTCCTGCCGTGCAGCAAGACGCCGCATATAAGCCCGAACGCCGCGTCGATCCACGCGAGCAACGGGCCTTCTCGTTCTGGTTTCGCCCGTTCCGCAGTCGAAATCGAACCAGCGCGTGGATGCTCGACGTGAGCGCCGGCGGGGCCGCGTTCCTGGTGGCGACCAAGGACGCGCCCAGCGTGGGCCGGCGTATCGAGCTGATCGAGATGCAGACACGCCACCGGATCGTTCGCGAGGAAGCTAACCCGCTGCCGATGTACGCCCGGGTCTTACGGCACGACAGCCTGGGAGACGAGACGTTACGGGTGGCGGTACGCTTCGAAGCTGACATCGAATCGCCCCTGAAGGTGTCGGAGCAACGGGTGGACGCCGTGGTATGCCCGCACACCCCGCTGATCCAGCCGGTCCCGCCAGCGGCGGCGGCTGGCAGCAACGCGGGGGAGGACATGGCTTGGTCTGGTCCCCGGAGACGTCACGCGCGCATATCCTCGCGGCGCCAGCCAGCGAAACCAACTGACGACTGAGAACACGATGGCAACTGCCCCGGTTCTGGTGAGTTTCACGGTCTCGTAGCCCAGCAGCGTCAGATCAAGCCGGTTCTAGCAGCAGGTCGACTATCTGGTCCAGCCTCTTGTCGACCTCCGGCCCCTGGGCGGCGTACTGCCCGGCCTCGCGCAGCGCCTCGAGGTTCTCCATGGAGACGTTGTCCATATCCGGGCTGGCGTCACCCAGTTCCGGGGCGATCCGCAGGTACTGCCCGGACCTGTCGACGGCGGCGAACATTTGCGCGAGCTGGTAGTCAACCGTCTCGGATACGCCGGTCATCATGATATCGAGCACTGGCTTGACCCACTCCGCCATGCCCCAGTCCTTGGCGATCTTGTATTCGTAGGCCGTCTTCACCGTGCCCGTCCCGAGCGAGAGCATCACCATATCCTTGGCACTGGGCTTCTCATCAGAAGTTCGCGCCTCGGCATAGGCACACAGCGCCGGGTTGTTCGCGAAGACACCGCCGTCGATGAGCGGGTAGGTGATATTCGTCCTCGACTTGATGCGGGCGACCTCGAAATACGTCGGTGCGGCCGAGGTGGCGCGGGCCACGTCCCTGATCAGGAAGTTGCCGGCGGGGGACCGGCGCGCGTCGCGCTGGTTGAAGAAATGCGCGCGGCGTCGCTTAATGTCGTAGGCCGTGATCAGGCAGGGCTTGATCAGGTGACAAAGCTCCATGTCCGCCAGATAGTCGTCAAGCACCTCCTCCAGGCCGTCCGCGGGGTACTTCTCGTCCGTCAGGCCGCCGGCGGTCCGTATCTTGTGCCACAGCGACACGTCGAATACGTCGTCGCCGCGCTCGATGTACAGATCGACCGCCTGCTGCGCCGAGAACTTCGGTTTGTGCGCCAGCGGGCCATCAGGTCGCTCGGGCGTCAGGTAGACACAGGCCAAGATCCCGCCGGTGCTGGTTCCGGCGATCAGATCAAAGAAGTCGGCGATGCGGGCATGCGGATTCTGGGTCTTCCTCTGAAGCTTGTCCTCGAGCACCACCAGAATCTGGCCGGGGATGATGCCGCGGATTCCACCGCCGTCAATCGAGAGGATGCGCGTGAACTTGGGGTTCTTCGGCGCCTTCGCTTTCCTGGTGGTTGTCTTCTTGCTGGACTTGGCCATGGTTGGCTACTCCATCTTGAACACGAGCTGATGTTTGGTCAGTACACACGTCGCGAGTACCGCCGGCCGCTCGGACCAGCTCGACACTGCGCCGGTGCCACGCACTTCGGTTTCAGTCCTCCCAGAGCATGGTCGGCGTGGCTGATTCGACGCGATTCTCAATCTCCTCATCCAGCTCCGGCATGAAGTCGAGCCCGGTCAGCCGTTCGATCTCATCGATGGAGGTCAGGTAGCGCCGCGGATCCTGGACGTCGTCGCTCTGTGTGAGGAGGTATCCACGCGCGTGGAGTTCGTCCGCGTCATCCAACCAGGCGATGACCTTGTATGTCGCCTGCGGCACGCCCACGCCGTTGCCGACCGTGGATTGGGGCTGGGTATTCTCAAACACCGTGCCCGAGATCACCCAGATCGTTCCGATGCCGAGAGCCTCGTTAGCGACGGCGTCACGGTGCGCGTCCTCCAGGGCCAGCCACGCCTTGCGGTTGAGGTCCTTGTGCTGCGGCGCGATATTGCTCATCAGACAGCCGGCGTCCGAGCTGTCCTTGCCCCAGGCGGCATTGTCCGCGTGGCGCGCCATGTGACCACGGTCCATGCTCGACGCGCTGAAGTCATAACTGGTTCCCGCGCGAGCGTATGACGGCAGTTCCTGATCGCCCCGGAACGGCCGGCCATAGCTCGGCTCCGCCTCGCTTCGCAGGTAGTCCTCACGCGACCATCTCATCGACACCCAGAGCGGCACCTTGAACCGATCACAGTGACCGATCACGAAGCCCTCCCGAATGAGGACCGAGACGCCGGGCTGGGGCGATGTGTGACCGGCCGGCGTGAAGTTGTAGCGGCCGTCAGTCGGTACTGGCATTCCATGGATGAAGTGCTTCGAGCGGAGCTTCCATAACGCGGTGGCACCGGCAGTGTCGGTTGCGGGGGCCTCCGGGCCGGCAAGCGTCTGCACGGCGTCCAGGCGAACCAGCACGACCTGGCCCGACTCCGCCTCGCGCAGCGCGATCCAGCCTGGGCCCGGGCTGTCCAGCAGCGTGCCGAGCAGCCTCTCGGTGCCGGTCGTGACGCCGACCTGGTCGCCGGCCGCGAAGGGCGTGTTGGTGTTCGCCAGCGCGGCGGGCAGCATCACCGCCAGAACGAGCATCGGTAACAAGCATCTCTGCAACATCGTGGTCTCCTTGCAGAACGAAAACGGCACAAGTGCTTTGTCACGTCCAACACTACGGGTAGAGACGTGCGGTTCAGAACTCGACCTGCAGCTCCAGCCGGTCAGACGCGGTCAGCGCCGAGTAGTTCGCTCCATCCAACAGTTGAGTGGCGGGGATCATGAACGCTCGCTTGCCGCCCCCGGCGATGTGCATGCCCAGGAAATCACGCCCGCGCCTGCCGAACACCGGCGACCCGCTGTAGCCGGGCTCGGTGCGGCCTGGGCCCAGAACCTCCGATTCGACCAACCACTTCTGAATCACCGGGCCGATGCCCGGATAGTCGATGCTCCAGGTCGCCCAGGTTCTCACCCAGCGCGCTCGCAGCCCCGGCCCGGGCGTGAAGATCGTGTACGACGCGTATACGTCCGGGATATCCGCCAGTGACGACAAGGCGCCGCCCCAGCCGCGCTTCACTGCCGCGGTGCGCAGCAATTCGACAGCAGCAGGATCGACACGTGCCAGTGCCGCGTCGAAGCTGTAGCGCAGGTTTGCCTTGAGTCTGCCCCTGTGCGCGCTCGCCCGCCCCAGCCGCCGGCCGTCAACCATGACGATCGCGTTCTTCGGAATCCCGCCCCGAAAGTGTCGTGAGATGCCCAAGACGTGCAAGCAACTCACGGCGAACAGCGCCTCTTCTCCGGGAACCCGCACGACACACGTGAGGACGCCCTGCTCGGACTTGCGACTGCCCAACGCTCCGCCCTCCACGACGATCTCCCGGTTCTGCGGGCGGATCGGCGTCTTGAGGTCGTTGCGGCCAACGACATCGGTGGGAACCGCCACCAGCGTGCGGATGTCGTCAACTGTCGCATACGCCAGGATCACCTGCGGTAGCTCCCGCGCGCGGTCCGCCGCCGTCCTGGAGCGCCGCTTGCGGCCGACCAGGAATCCGACGCACGGTTCGCGGATCACCTTCTGCTTTGAGCCGCGCCCGCTGGTCCGCCATCCGAAGGAGACTCCCAACACGTCGGCGTGCCCTGCGGTGAACTCTTCGCAGCGTGTCTCGACCAACTCTCGCACAGTGCG
>CAZUCH010000185.1:0-1381 GCA_964619045.1 uncultured Planctomycetales bacterium
TGATGGCCGCGGGGTACGTGTGGCGCCAGGCCACGGCATCGGGCTCAGTACCGACCTCGAACGTGACGGCGCGCAAGTCGCTGGCCTCGTACGTGCTGTCCATGGAGTTCTTACGCACAGTCAGGAGGTGCCGGCCGGGCGTGAGCGAACTGATTGGGTAGTGGTCGAGGTCCGCCTTGGGCGCATGGCCAACCGGCTGAACCTCCACGCCGTCGATTTCCACACGCTGGCTGAACAGTACGGACGGGTTGTGTTGGCCGAGGATGGCGGTCTTGACTCCGAGCAGGCCGAGTACCTTGCGGTCGGGACGCGGGCTGATGATCTCGAACAGGCGTTGGGGGACGTCGTGCGTGATCGGTTTGCTGAACACGGCTTCCCAGCCGGGTTCACTCGACGTGGTCTGGTCCGGGCCGGGCTTGTGATGATAGTGATACGCCACCCTCAGCAGATCCTCGCGGACGTTGAAGAGGGCATAGCCGGCGTTCTTGCCGAATGTGCTGCCGCCCATGATCCCGTCGATGCCGTCCATGTTGCGGTGGCTGACGCCGTGGCCGTGGCCGTAGATCATCGCCACGATGTTGTAGTCGCGCAGCAGGTCGATGAACGTGTCATATTCGGCCGGGTTGGCGAACTCGTTGGAGTATATCGGGTGGTGCATCGCCAGGAAGATCGGCGTGCCCTTCGGCAATCGCCGCAGGTCGTCCTCCAGCCAGGCGCGCGTCTTGGCGTCGATTGTGGGGACCGGCTCTTGCGGCGACGCGGAGTTGATCATGGCGAAGTGGTAGCCGTACTTGTCGAAGGAGTAGTTCTCGCCGCCGTGCAGCCGGCGCATGACGTGGTACATGGCGACCCACGTGTTGTCGTGGTTTCCGGGCGTGACGCAGGTCGGGATCGGCAGTTTCTCGAACGCCTTCTCGAATACTGCCCAGGTGTCGTCTATTACGCCGTATTCGGTCAGGTCGCCGGTGGCCAGTGCGAAGATGGGCGGCGGTTCGGTGCTGTCGAATACCGAGACCTCCTGCGGACGCCCGACCTGCTCGCATAGCCAATCAATGCACTCGACTCCACGTGGAGCACCGGGCTCGCCGGTCCTGGTCAGGTGTGGGTTGATGTGCACGTCCGTAATCTGGGCAAACGTGAAGCTGTCCGGAATCGGCTCAGGCGGCGATGCGGCTATGCGTGGAAACAGCAGCAGGCAGACGGCGAGAAGCGTGGTGGATGTCATGTGTGCTCTCCTGGTCTTGGCTGAGGCCAAACACCAACCCACGGAACGTAGTCCGCCAGGGCATGGATGTCCACAACGCGTCGCCAGGCAGTTGGAGGGGAGTCCGTGACACAATCCGCAGCGTGCCACCGTTCGTACCAGGACTGAGGCGCGGCG
>CAZUCH010000185.1:1391-6471 GCA_964619045.1 uncultured Planctomycetales bacterium
CGGCCCACCCGGTCACGCCCAACACGCTTCCTGACGGTCGCGGCTCTGATTGGTCCGGCGCGCCAAGCGAAGTTCGTCTATACTTCGTCGATCGACGTTTCGTTGTCGGGCAGCTTCATTACCACATGCACCGCGTCGCCTTCGTTGGCTGTCTCCACCACGAGCCCGCTGCGGTGGAAGATCTTCAACATGCCGCTGTTCTCGAGCAGGACGTAGGCGTGGAAGGTTCGGATCCCGCGTTCGCGAGCGATTGTGACCAACCGCGTGAAGAAGTAGCTGCCCAGGCCCTTGCGCTGCCAATCGTCCTGGACCGCGAAAGCGACCTCGGCTGTTCCTTGATCGGGGTCGGTCATGTAGCGGCCCACGCCGATGACATGCTCCTGGCCGGGCGGGCCTTGCAGGGCGATGATGGCCATCTCGCTCCGGTAGTCAACCGTGCAGAATACCTGGAGCTTGTTGTGCGGCATGGTCTTCAAGGCGGAGTGGTAGCGCAGGTACTTGGTCTGGGCGCTGAATGAGTAGAACATGTCGCGCATCATCGGCTCATCATCCGTGCGGATAGGTCGCACGAAGACATCCTCGCCGTCCGTCGTCTTGATGGTCTCCTCGTACTGGGCCGGATAGGGGGCCTGGGCCGGCGGCATGATCTGGTTGGCGTACACGATTCGTCTGCGTTTGGCGCAATGCAGCAACTCCGAACGGAAGTCCGGATGGGCGATGTTGATCAGGGACATGGCCCGTTCGCGCATGGTCTTGCCGTGCAGATAGGCGATGCCATACTCGGTCACGACGTAGTGCGTGTCTCCACGAGTTGTGATAACGCCGGCGCCTTCCTGGATGGTGGCGACTATTCGGGAGCGGAGGCCGTCGGGAGTCTCAGCGGTACTGGGCAGTGCGATGATCGGCTTCCCGTTGCGGGCGAGGGCGGCACCGCGCATGAAGTCGGCGTGTCCGCCGATGCCGCTGTAGAGCACCTGCCCGAGCGAGTCGGCCACGACCTGGCCGGTGGTATCGATTTCGAGGGCCGCGTTGATCGCGATGATGTTGTCGTGCCCGCAGATAACCACCGGGTTGTTGGTGTACTCCGTGGGGTGCATCTCGATTTGCGGGTTGTCGTTCATGAACTCGAACAATTCGCGACTGCCGGCGGCGAAGCTGCCGACGATCTTGCCCCGGTTGTGGGTCTTGTACTTGCCGGTGATGTTGCCGTTGAGGGCCAGTTTCAGAACGCCGTCGGAGAACATCTCGGTGTGGATGCCGAGGTCGTTCTTGTCGGTGAGCATTGAGAGGACTGCGTCTGGAATGCGGCCTATGCCGAGTTGCAGAGTGGCCCCGTCTGGGACCAGCCGTGCCAGGTTAGCCGCGATTCGTTGCGAGGTCTCGTCAACCTCGCCGGCTCCGGGCCATTCCAGGAGTGGCTCGTCGTGCTCGACCATGCAGTTGAACATCCGCGCGTTCAAGAAGCAGTCGCCGTGGGCGCGCGGCATGTGCTGATTCACCTGGGCGATGACGACGCGAGCCGATTCGACCGCGGCCTTCGTGATGTCCACGGACACGCCCAGACTGCAATTGCCGTAGTCGTCGGGGGGGCTGACCATGACCAGTGCGACGTCGATGGGCAACCGGCGTGACGTGAACAGCGCCGGCACCTGTGAGAGGAAGATCGGCGTGTAGTCGGCCCGGGCCTGGTTGACGGCGTCACGCACGCTGTCGCCGATGAAGAACGCGTTTGGCCGGAAGGCGTGCGCGTACTTGGGCTGCGCGTATGGGGCCACGCCGAGTGTTAGCACGTGTATGATTTCCGTGTCCGTGTAGTTGTCGCCGAACTCGGTCATGGCTCGCACGAGTTCCTGCGGCTCGCCGCAAGCCGAGCCTACGAAGACCCGGTTACCGGGCTGTATGCGCCTGATGGCCTCGGCGGACGAGACCAGCTTGTCAGCGAACATTTCGCGCCATTTCTCAGACATTTCTTAATCTCCGGCCGGTGGACACGTCGCGCTCAACTGCCGGCTCGGCGGGGAAGCGCGCAACTCCACTCGGCATAGTTTTGCCTGCTATTGCTCCGACAGAATCAGCCGCGCGTCGGCCACCATCGCGCCGTCGCCGGACGGGTAGACGATCAGCGGGTTAATATCCAGTTCACGGATACGCGGGTGATCTGTAACCAGTTGTGATAGCCGCATCAGGCATTCGGCGACGGATTCGACATCCGAGGGAGCCTCGCCGCGCACGCCCTGCAACAGTTTGTACGAACGGATTCCGCGAATCATCTCGCCGGCCATGTTCTCACGGATGGGGGCCAGCCGGAATGCGACGTCCTTGAGGGCTTCGGCGTAGATACCGCCTAGGCCGAACATCAAGAGCGGCCCCATGTTCGGGTCGCGTGTCATGCCCAGGATGATCTCCTTGCCGGCCGGGAGCATCTGCTGGACCAGCGCGCCCCATATCTCCGTGTCGGCGCCCATTTTGGTCTTGACCGCGCCGACCATCTCGTCGAATGCGGTCCGGACGGAGGCCTCGTCGGTCAGATTCAGCCGCACGCCGCCCACATCGGTCTTGTGTAGGATTTTGGGGCCGGAGATCTTCAGCACGACCGGGAAACCGATCTCGGCCGCCGCCTTGGCGGCCTCCTCGGCATTGGTGGCCAGGGCGTAAGGCACGATCGGGAAGCCATAGTGCCGGAAGACCTCGAGAGCCTTCAGTTCGACCAGCGTGCCGCGCCCGGCGGCTAGCTCCTCGTCCAGAAGCCGGGCCACCGCGGCCCGATCGACGTCGAACTCACGGTATGGCAGCAGCGCCTGGCGGGTCCACTCGGCGAAGCGACACTTGGCCGACATGGCGCGCATGGCGTCTTCGGGGAACGCGAAGGTCGGCACGCCGCTCTTACGCAGGAGCCGCACGCCCGGGCCGACATCGACCATCCCCATCATGCAGCCCACGATTGGCTTTCCGCAGAAGTTCTTGGTGTCGCGAACCACGTCGGCGATCTCAGTCATGTCGGTCATGGTCTGGGGCGTGACGATTACCAGCAACTGGTCAATGCCCTCGTCGGCCGATACGGCGTCCAGCGCTGCTCGATACCGATCGTGCTTGGCGTCACCGATCACGTCCACGGGGTTCTTGACGCTGGCAGTGGGGGGGAGTTGGTATTGCAGCGACTTGAGCGTGTATTCCTGGAAGCGTGGCAGCGTCATCCCCGAGCGAATGCAGGCATCGGTGGCCATGATACCCGGCCCGCCGGCATTGGTTACGACCGCCGTCCGTCGTCCGGCCGGCAGAGTCGGGTCGACGAACATCTCGGCGTAGTCGAACAGCTCCTTGACCGAATCCACGCGAATCACGCCGGCCTGGGACAGTACGGCCTCGTAGATGTCGTCCGAGCCCGCCAGCGAGCCGGTATGCGAAGCGGCGGCGGCGGCGCCCTCCTTGGTCCGCCCGGTCTTGATCGCGAGGATCGGCTTGGGATTGGCCCCGTGCGTGATGCGCTCGCAAGTCTCGATGAAGTTCTGCCCGTGCGACAACTCCTCGACGTACATCAGGATCGCCTTGGTGAGCGGGTCGGCGGCCAGCGCCAGCAGCAAGTCGGTCTCGCTGACGGCGGCCTTGTTGCCGAAGCTGACAAACCGCGAGAAGCCAATCCCCACGCCCTTGGCATAGTCCAGTAGTGCCGTACACAACGCGCCGCTCTGTGAAATCAGAGCGAACGGCCCGCTGGCGGGCATGTCGCGCGCGAAGGTGGCATTCATGGCAACCGTTGGTGCCGTGTTGATGACGCCCAGACAGTTGGGTCCGACGATCGTCAGCCCCCGCTCGCGGGCGATGGCTTTGAGCTGGTCTTCACGCTTGATACCCACGCCGCCGACTTCCTTGAAGCCCGCCGATATGACAACGAAATGCCGCGTGCCCTTGTCCGCGAGCTGCTCGATGATCCCCGCGACAATGTGCGGCGGCACAACCAGGACGCCCAGATCAACCTCGTCGTCGATCGCGCCGGCGTCGTTTATGCAGCGGTTGCCGAGGATCGCCTTGGCCTTCGGGTTCACCGGATAGACAACCCCGGTGTAGCCGCCGTCGACCAGGTTGGTCATGATGGCGTTGCCCACGGAGCCGGGCGTGCGAGAGGCGCCGATGACCGCAATCGAACATGGCGAAAAAAGCGGCTCCAGGTCGGGCAGGCTGGCTGCTGACGATGGAACGGCGGGGACGGCTTGTGGCATAATGCGCTACTCCTGCTGAAAGATCGGCGACCATGGCGGGGGTTTGATCTTGTACGGCCGCCGTCCGTTGAGCTTGCAGTCACCATACCACCGGGCACACAAGCTGGCCACGGGGCTCAGGTCTTGATTCGCAACTCGGATGCCCATTGCGGCAGCGGCGGCGCGGCTATGGTATGCTATCCGCATGCTCAACCGCTGGATAGGCATCTTGGCCGCGGCACTCATGCTCCTCGCCAACGGGGCCGTTGTCTACCGCGACATCGTCCCGCACTGGTTGGTCGGTGAGCCCCCGCCGTGCGACGCCGGTGTTCTCGACGCCGGGCAGGAATGGCGTGCCCAGGTCGGCATCTACGACGGGGCCGGACGCCTCATCGGCCGCAGTTGGACGATCACCCGCTGTATGGTCCGCAACCGCTTGGTCGCGATTTCGACAACGACTATCCTGGAACCGATTTCGCTGCCGGGCGGCGTACTTTCACCCCAAGTCCGTGTCGAAACCGACCTCGAGTACCGTCCGGACGAAGCCGTCGTCGACGAACTCAAGTTCCAGATCACCGGGCTCGGAATGCCGGTATCGCTGCACGGGGTGGCGTTGCCCTCGGGGGAGTTCCCCTGCGAATGGCGCGTCGGCGAGCAGCGCGGCGAGGTTATCCTGGATTCGCGAGCCCCGTCCGCGCTCGGCGACGTCATCCGTCCCTTTGACCGACTGCCGAACCTGTATGTCGGCCGCTCCTGGCGACTCGACCTGATTGACCCGCTCTCGCAGATTATCCCCGGCCTGGAGCAGACCGGCCTCAGCCTCGACCCGGTTCTGATCCAAGTCACCGGGACCGAACGAATCTCGCACGATGGCAGACAGATCG
>CAZUCH010000186.1:0-6450 GCA_964619045.1 uncultured Planctomycetales bacterium
GTGCAAGGCGACATCAGCCGGAATTGGCTGATCGTGCGTCATTCGAGTATGACACGGGCGAACCTGCTGTGGCGATTCTCAGACGAGCCGTTCCGGACACGCTCGTGGTCATGGGCGCGTACGGCCATTCGCGACTCTACCGCATGGTGCTGGGCAGCGTGACCGAGCAAGTCATGCGTGCGGCAAGAGGGCCGCTCCTGTTGTCGCGCAAGTGATGGTCGATTACGGCGCAGCGCCTGCAACCAACAGAGCAACGTGATCGGCGACTCAGTGTCCGCTACAAGCCGACGCGAGACCTGACGACGAGCGCAGTATCACGTGGTTCGACGAGGCTACGGGCAGAATCGCCGCAGCTATGGCGTCGCAGCCGGCCGCGCGCCGGCCTGCATGAAGCGCGGCCCTTCCTGGAACACAAGTGGAGCGACATACTGCTTGATGAAGCGACGGTTGACAACGTCGGTGTGGCCACCGGCGTGCCCTGCTTGCTCGAACTCCGGCACCCAGGCCACGTTGACAACCTTGGCATACAGACGACGTGTTTGGGCGTTTGCCTTCGGCGGCAGAAGGAACCCCGTGATGCCGGCAGCTTTCCCTCCCAGCGTCTTCCGATCAGCCGTGCCGGTCATCGGCATAAGGAATCGCAGAACCGTGTCCCGATTCGACGTGAACACATACACGCGGTTTCGGATTCGCTTCAGCGCTTCGGTCAGGTCATAGTCCGCGTTCAGTGAAGAACCAAGGAGGATGGCGTTGTCGATGGCGTGCCCCTCACGCAGTTCCTCCAGCGCAAAGACAGCTACGGCCGTACCTGCGGACAGGCCCATGAGATTGACAGCCTCGCCAGGATTAGTGTTCTGGTATTCACGAATCATCGCTGCCAGCTTCCGAGCCTGCGCCCGCTTCACGCCGGTAGGCGTCACCTGATCCACAGCGACGCCTGCACCGGTTTGCCAGCGGAAGTTGATGAAATCGCCCTCGAATCCCGCGGCTTTCAGCCCGTCACGCACGCCGTTGCCCCAGTTCGTCAGGCCTCCACCGCCGCCTGCCCCGTCGAGGTAGTACACGCGTCCATCGCGCCCTGGGGGGCCCAGTTCAGCGGCGTGGTTGCTCACGCAACCAGTGGATAATGTCAGCAGCAAAACGGCTAAGAGTGTGGCTGCGCATAATCGTGTCTGCATCGTCTGGTCTCCTCAATGCCAGTAGCTCCGTTGCTCCATGTTGCCAGTTGCCGAAACCGGAAGCGCCAACGAATCGCGAAGCGCGTTCTTCGCGGCTGCAAATCAGCTTCGCAAGGCAAGCTTCAGTCGTGTTGGCCGGGAGGTGCTCGGGCTAACCGCCATCGGTTTTCACTGACGCTTTCGGGTTATTTTCTCGGCAGCCAGTACGCCGATCACAAACCCGAGCGCCAAGGTGACGAACAACAAGACAGCCCTTGGCATCGTTACGGTAACGAAAAGCAGCTTGGTTTCGACGGCCTGCGTGTTCTGGGCGGCCACGATGATCGCCAGGATTGCGACGATCGCGGCTGCGACGAGTTTCCAGCGTGCCATGGCGAAATCTCCGGTCGTTTCCTCTATTCGGCTTCAGCTTCGATCGCGCCGCCGTATCGCACCATAACCTCGATCTGGGCTGGGGGCGATGCGCGACCGTTTGCAGGAGTAGGCTGGATCGAGCCGCTACGAACAGCGCCGCGGCAGAGCGGTCTCACTTCCGCGGCAGGTCATCACCGACGGGTTTGTCCAGGCCCATGGATACGAAGAATGGAAAGAGTTCGAGGACGGTCGCCCGGTAGCGCTGCGCGTCGACTTTCGACACGTCCCCTTTGACGGGGATGAATTCGCGTGCGGCGACCACTTCCTCCTCCGAGAGCAGCGAGCGCGTTGACGCGAGGCTGCCCGCCAGCCGGGGGCCGGTAATGAGCACCATCGCGCCGCGGTCAAAGCTGGCGCGTCCATCGAAGACGCCTAGCCGGAACCGGGCGCGAATCGAGATATCCGCCTCCAGTTCTGTGACAAGCGCCATTTCCGCCTGCTCGACGGCGGCTAGATCATCTGCGGCCAGCACCTTCAGGCCTTTTGCCGGCCTGAAGACGGCCTTCATTACCCGCCCGGTGTCCGAGGCAATGGGATTCAAACGCTGCAGAAACGGAGTCCCGTCCGTGTCCCGCGAAGCGATCTGTTCGTAAGTTTCAGATGAGACTACTACTTCGGGCGCAATGACGGCACACCCCCGCTCGCGCAGAACTGTCACGAACATGTCGTACATCTCGTCCGGCAGACTCTGCGGGAGCGAAGTCCCGTACTCGATCACCTTACGGTTGATGCCGCTTGCCTCGAGGCCGGCGCCAACGAGGGTGGTGGGGACGTTGACGATCGACTGGCGCTTGCTGATCAACCCGCCGCTTTCTCGCTTTTCGGTCACAAACTCGACGATAAACTCGCTCACGACGACGCGCGCGCCCTCCAATTGCAGATCGGTCGGCAGCCCGAACCGCCTCCAGTAGTCCGCGGCGAGTTGCCGGCGCTTGGATTCCGTGTCGAGTTGGTCGGAGCGGAAGGCGACCGGTGCCGTGTGGCAGCCCGAACCGACGAACAGAGCGCAGCAACTCAGCAACGTTAGCAGACACAACGGCGCGCACTGCCAAGCAGCCTGTGTTGGCCGTTGAGCCGCGCGGCGCGTGGCGTCTCTCTGCTGTTGACCGGCGAGTACGAAGGCGTGATCCATTGGCGAACCTTCCGGCAGCGCTAGAGGTGGGGAGCGGAACATCCAAGCATTGATACGTGGCCCTCCACAATCGAAGACCGCGCCAAATCGCTACCGGGCGCTTCTGGCGGAAGCGACGTCAGCGAGGATAGTACGCTGGATCCGGCCCAAACGCCAACCGAGCCCGATAGCGAGCATGTTTCGATATACGCTTGGTCATCGGCTGCCAAACGCCATAGCACGCCGTACCGCTTGCGTGGTTTCACTTTCCGCCCGTCTCGTCAGATCGCATCACGCAGGGTAGTCGTGGCGCCGCTTTCTCCCAGTACTCACGTGCGCGGCGCACGGCCAATCCCAGGAGAGAGCCCTCCGGGTACTCACCGTCTTCACCTCGTGTTCCAGCAGGCATACCGGTTAAGATCTCGACTGCTTCCTGAATTGACTCAATTGCATGAACATTGAACTGCCCGGCAGCGCATGACTCGACAACGTCCTCTCGAAGCACAAGATCTCCTGCGTTGGGACTGGGGATGATGACGCCCTGAGTCCCTGTCAGGCCAATATCCCGGCAGGCATCATAGTAGCCCTCGATCTTCTCGTTCACGCCGCCGATTGGCAGAATGTGGCCAACCTGGTCGATTGCACCGGTCATCGCCAGATCTTGACGTAGGCGTACGTCCGTCAACGCGCTGAGCAGGCAACACATCTCGGCGCCCGAGGCAGAGTCACCGTCAATACCTCCGTAACTCTGCTCGAACGCGATTGACGCGCTGAAGGCGAGGGGATGGTCGGTTCGTAGCAGCCAGCGCAGTAACCCGCCGAGGATATAGAACCCCTTGGTGTGAATGGCGCCACTCAGGGCCGCTTCGCGCTCGATGTTGATCACTCCAGACGTACCTGGGCCGATCGTGGCCGTGATCCGCGCAGGAAAGCCGTACAGAAGCTGCCCCGCCTGCAGTACGGCAAGGCCATTGACTTGCCCGACAACCGCCCCGGTCGTCTGGACGCGAATCGTCCCATCCGCCACGAGCTCGCGAAAACGCCGCGCCGGCAGGTCGGCCCGGCGTTTCGTACGCCGTATGGCATCTCGAACATCGTCGCAGCTCACGTAGGACTGATCGGCTTTGCGTGCGACAAAGCTCGCCTCACGTGCGATGTCGGCCAATCGCCCGAAACGCGCGGTCAGCTTGCCCTTGCGCGCTGCAATACGGGCGCCGTGCTCAACCAGCGCCATTACGCCTGAACGATCAAATGCCAGCAGCTTCTCGTCGCGCACAATTCGGGCCAATACGCCCGCGTAATACTCCAGACCCCGTTTGTCGCGCGTGATCGTTGTGTCGAAATCCGCCAAGACCTTGAACAACTGTGGAAAGTCCGGATCTTGTTCGTCCAGCAGGTAGTAGATGTCCGTGTCACCTAAGAGGATGACCTTGATGCTGACATCGATGGGCTCAGGCTTCAGCGACGGGCCAGACCATGGGATCGCAAGCTCGGGCGGGACGATCTCAAGCTGCCCCGTGCGCAGCGTTTGTATGAGAACCTTCCAACCGCCGGGATCGGAAAGAATATCTCGCGCGTCGACAATCAGATAGCCGCCGTCCGCCCGCAACAGGGACCCTGCCGCAATCCCCATGTGCGTCGCACGTGCCTCGCCATCGCGCGAGAACTCATAGTCGATTGTGCCGAGCAGCTTGCGCATCGTCGGCGTGTTCTCCACGATGATTGGACACGCTGATTCCTCCCGGTGGTCCACAACGACATTCACGCGGTACAGGTCGTAATCGTCATCCTCGTCCTTGCCTAGACGTGGGAGTCGATTCGAAAGCACGTCGTCCACGATTTCGTTCATGAACTCGCGCACGCTTGATTGAGGAAAGTCCTTCCCAATCGCCGTCGTGAACTTGCTGAGCAGTGCCCTGGCGTTGTCTTCGAGCAACTCCTGCACGGCTTGGTCGTGCTTGCGTCGAATCTCGCTGGATTTCTCGCTGATCTCCGCGAGTTGTTTCTGGAACCCAGCCTGCCTCTGTTGCAGCCCAGCGACTTCCTCTTGGCTTACTTGTCCCTGGCCGATGAGCCCATCAAACTCCTCGGGAGGCACCGGCTTGCCATCGACCATTGGGAGGATCACCGTCTGCGTAATGGGCCCGACTTGTCGGGACACCAACGTCAACCCAGCGGCGTTGAGGGCTTGGTTGAACGGCTCCATGACAGCCTGGAATTCCTCCTCGGCCGCGGCCTCGATAACCGCCCGCCGCGTTTTCAGGGTTTCGGTTGAGAGGGCCGGCCCCAAGTGCTCGCGGATGAAGCTCGCGAACTTCCCTACGCGTCGGCGGAATTCCTGTCCTCTGCCAGCAGGCAGTGTGATAAGTCGAGGGCGATCGGGGTGGCTGAATCTGTGTACGTAGCAGCGGTCGCGCGTGACGGCGCAACTCGGCCGAATGTCTTCGAGCATCTTCTGAACCAACGTCATGCGACCCGTGCCGCTCAGCCCGCGGACAAAGATGTTCTGCCCCGGGGCGTCCGTCTCCAAGCCGAATCGCAGAGCTTCGACCGCGTCATCCTGTCCTACGACGCCGACGAGTGGCTTCACGTCATCGGTCGTCTCGAAGGTGAGCTCGGCCGCATCACAGCGCCAGCGAAGCACGTCAGCAGATAGCGGGGCCATCATTGAATCGAATCTCCTTCTCACACCCAGATACAGACTCTGGCATCTTGGGCGCCACGACGACTTCGTGCTTATCCGAGACGCGTGAGCTTGTGTCCCTTGGACGAATCACGCTGTGTCGCAATCACATTAATAACCTCCGGGAGACCGCCAGCGCTCGACCCGCATCCGTCGCGTGTCAAAGACGACGAGCGGGCCTTCAGCTCGGCGGTTGGAGTAGTACCAGATCGTGTTCACTTTGGTGACCTTGACGTGCCGGGGCTCATCCAGCAGCGATAGGACCTCGACGGCGTCCATTCCGTTCTTGAGCTGTGACCAGCCGATGGTCCACTTCGGCTCCGAGCCTTGTCCTGTCCGCGGCTCCGGAGATGCAAGCGTAGACTGCTCAACCTTTGGAGGTTGATGACAAGCTGTAATACCGATGACTAAGAAGAGTGACAAGATAAGCTCGATGGCCTTGCTCAAGTACATTGTTGTCCTCCGTTGCCTGTTGATCTACGGCGATGATGCAGCGCCGGCTTGCTGAGACTCGCCCTCAATCGGTA
Organism: uncultured Planctomycetales bacterium; assembly: GCA_964619045.1. GTDB lineage: Bacteria > Planctomycetota > Phycisphaerae > UBA1845 > Fen-1342 > JANQFV01. The sequence continues at coordinate 5,914 of CAZUCH010000186.1, forward strand.
ACTCTGCTCGGGCAGCCCACTCGGACCAACCCCCATCATACCAGGAGACGTCTTGATAGCCCAGCAGGTGCGTCAGCACGAAGAAGGTCTGGCTCGCCTGGTGCCCCGTGCGGCAATGTACGATGACTGGCGAGTCGAGCGACGGGATCAGTTCTCGGTACTCCGGCGCGAGCGCTTCTGCGGGCTTGAGTCGTTGATGCTCTTCGATGCCGGTGAGATCCGTCGTATACGGCCGGTTCAGCGCACCGGGAACGTGGCCCGCCCGGGCCTCGTCCGATTTCGTGCCCGCGAAGTAATCCTCGGGCCGCACGTCGATAATGACGCAGAGTGATCCTGTATGCGTCGCAGGACGTCCTCGTAATGGACGGTGAAGCGATCCGCCGAAGCCTCTGCCGCATACTCAGCTGGCGCGACAGTCGGCAGTGCGGTGTCAGTGGGCCGGCTCTCCCACATAAAGAGACGGACGACGCGCTCGCGAGCGGCCTGCATCCGCGGGATAAAGGCCTCGACGCAGCGGATCCGGTCCGCGACCGACAT
>CAZUCH010000187.1:0-6405 GCA_964619045.1 uncultured Planctomycetales bacterium
TCGCCGCCAAGCACACTAACATCGCCAACCATCCCATTCGTCTTGCTGCCATGATTCTCGCTCCGTGTAGAAGTAGTATGACCATCCCAAACGCCGCCAATGCCGGGCAGGCCGACATCGCACGGGGATACGAACACGTGCTTCGCTACAAATAGACCTGTTACTGTTGGACCATCCACGCCGCCGCGCGGGTTACCGACCGCGGGCGGATTAGCGCACTGGCGCTCCGTTGAAACGTGAGCAGCCGCTTCCGACTCCAGGTTCCAGCTTAATGGCCCGTCCGTCCAGAATCAACAATAACTGCCGTTAACATGGCCAGATGCATGGCGCCGGCCTTTGCCAGAGCGGCGACGACGCCGCTACAATGCCCTAGCGAGCTTGGCGACGGGTGCGAGTGTCACCTCGGGCCAGCCGTGATTGGCAGCCGCACAGCGTGCGCAAGCGACGAACGGACTACGATGAAGATGCGTAGACATGATTTTGCCCTCGGGCTGACAACCATTGCCTTCATGGCCTTGTTTATCGGAACGTTTCTGTTCCTGTACCCCGCGTTGCAGGGCGGAGGCGAAGCCGTGACGGTCCACTTTGACCATGAGCAGGGCCTGGCGCCACTCAAGGAGGGTAGCTTGGTCTTGCTGGCGGACTCCGTCGAAGTGGGCCAAGTGCTTTCCGTGAGCATAGACGAGATTCCCGCCTCCGAGGTGGACCAGACGGCCAAGCACACGGTCTTTGTTGTGCAGATCGAAATCAGCTCCGATGTGTCACTGTACGGCGACTGCGAGATCAGCACGAATCAGCCGGCCGTGGGTGGCAGCGGCTACGTGTCGATTCTCAACGTCGGCACGCCCGGAGTGGCTCTGTCCCAGCCGATTCAGGGTCTCCCGCCGCAGAGTCTCTCCGCCGCCATCAGCACGTTGTCGCGTCGCTTGTTGGCCGAGGGCGGCTTCGTCGATCAGCTCAACCGCGCCGTGGATCCGACCGCCGAAGACTCCATCATGCACAAGGTGCTGGCGAGTTTGGATGATCTGAATGCGATGACGCACGAGCTGCGCGCGCAAATGAGCCCAGACGACCAAGTTGCTCTGCTGGGCAAGATTCACCGCGTGCTCGACGACTTCAATGCCACGACCGGCGCGTTACGTGCCGAGCTGACGCCGGGCAATGCGACGGCGTTGCTCGGCAAGATCCACGGCGCGCTCGACCAGCTCGATACGGGCCTGAGCGAGGCGGCGGGGATGCTGAAGGAGAGCCGCCCGGTGGTTCGCAGCACGCTGGCCAGCATCGACAACGCCGCGCGACGCGTCGACCAAGAGCTGTTGGCAGCGCTGCAGGCCGAGTTGGACCCGGCCAACACGGAATCGATGCTCGGCAAGCTGCACGCCGCCCTGGACAGCGTGAAGGGCTCGCTGGCCGACTTGCAGACCATCTCGACCGAGACGGAGCGCATGGTTGTGCTCAGCCGGCCGGCCCTGGAACGCATGGTGAACAACTTCGAGGCGATGAGCGAGCAGTTGCGGCTGGCCAGCCAAGAAGTGCTGCTCAACCCATCGAAGCTGATCTGGGGCCCGGATCGCAAGCGTGAGGATCAGTTGGTGGTTTTCCAGGCCGCCAGCAACTTCGCCGAGGCCGCCCGGCAACTCGACAACGCCGTCGGGCGCTTGGAAGGCATCCTCAGTCTAGGGTTGCCGGACAGCTCGACGGCCACGGCCGACGACGAGGAGATACAGGCCATTCGCGATGCCGTCCGAGCGGCCTTCGAGCGTTTTGGACGTGCCGAGGAGGCCCTTTGGGAACAACTTCAGTAGGGATGCGACCTTGAGCACGTCCGCCGACAGTTTCGACGTCATGATCGTGGGCGCTGAACCGGCCGCGTGGGTGGCCGGGATCACCGCCCGGCAGGCCGACTTGCGCACGCTGGTCATCGCCGGTAACGATACTGATCCGCCGATCGCCGATACCGGCTGGCTGGGCCCGGCGGGGGTGCAAGTATGCCATGAGTGCGGCGTTGAGTTGTCCGCGACGGGCGGCGTGGAGTTCGCCGGCCTGCGGCTCTGGCCCTGGAACCTCAAGGCCGATGCCATGGTTGATGGCGACGAACTTACCGGTTGGCTCGTCCAGCCCGACCGACTGCTCTCGGCGCTCGGCGGCGCGGCCCAAAGTGCCGGAACCGAAGTCCTGACGTCGGCGACGCTGCGGCAACTTGACCTGGGCGAAGCGTGCGTCACAGCGCATTTGTCGGACGGGCGGGCCGTCACGGGCCGCATCTTGTTGATCGCCGACGGCCCCGCCGCGGCGGCAGCGCAAATGGCCCGCCTCGAAACAGTCCCGCGTGAGAGCGCGCCGGGTGCTATGGCGGGCGCCGTATTCCAGATTCCCCGGACAGACCCCACCCTGGACGTAGTTATCGGAACCGGGCGCGATCTACAGTTGGCCACGATCGTCCGCTTCGGCACCACCGCCAGCGTCACTCTCTTGACCCGTTCAACGACCTCGCCAGCCCCCGTTCAGCTCGCCGAGCTGCTGGATGCCGCGCGTGCGGTCGACCGGCTGCCGGGCACGAGCACGATCACGCCACAAGCCGCTGTCAGCCGATCAGGCGTGGCTCTGGAACTCGATTCGCACGTCGGCAAGCGCTGCCTGCTGATGGGGGCGGCGGGCGGATTCGTCTCTTCGTTCAGCAACGACGGGCTCTATCCGGCTCTGCGCTCCGCCCAGTTGGCCGCCCAAACTGCCGCCCGGGCACTCAAGGCGGAGTTGCCCCAAGACGAACTGGCTTCTTTCAGCTCGGCGTGGCAGTCCGAACTGGCCGATTATCTACGCATGCCCAACACCGACCTCGGTTTGCTGATGCCAATGGTTTTCGGAAACCCACGCATGTCCGAGCGTGTCGCCCGGGCCTTCCTGCTGGGGCAGTCCTTCTGACAACCGCCGCTTGGTCGGCTATCATCGAAATAGCCTGATTCTGCCTGACAACCTGGTGACGCCGTGAGTGATGATTTCGAGAGCCTGCGCATTATCCACTACCCCGACCCACGCCTGCGCAACCAGAGCGTGCCCATAACCGAGTTCGATGACAAGCTGGCCGCGCTGGTCAAACGCATGCTCGAACTCATGGAGACCGGACGAGGCGTTGGGCTGGCGGCTCCCCAGGTCGGTATCAACCGGCAACTCCTGGTGATGCGCCCGACCGACGAGCAGGACGACGTCGTGGTTCTGGCCAACCCCGAGATTCACGACCCCAGCGGCTCGGTCGAGGGTGAGGAAGGGTGCTTGTCGCTACCGGGCATCAACGTCCAGGTCCGACGCGCCCAGCGTTGCCGAGTCACCGCACAGGATCTACAGGGTCGGCCGCTTGAGCTCGACGCCCAGGACCTCATCGCGCGCATTTGCCAGCATGAGATCGACCATCTCAACGGCGTGATGATCATCGACCGCATGGGACCCAGCGAGCGCATCGCCACCCGCAAGACGCTCAAGGCTCTTGAAGAGCAGTATCACTCCAGGTCGGGTGACAAGTAGGACCGCAACCACACATCCGCCCGCAGGTTTCCCGCTCACGCACCAGGGCGTACGATGTGCGATCACAGCCATTTTGCGAAAGGAACTGTGAACATGCGCGTGGTCTTCCTCGGAACCGGAGATTTCGGCGTCCCGGTGTTGCGCGCTCTGCTGGGCGCGGGGCATGAAGTTGCGTGTGTCATCAGCCAGCCTGATCGACCCGCCGGCCGCGGCCGGACCATCAAACCCACGCCCATCCACACCGCCGCCGACCAACACGGGCTTCGGCACATCCAAGCCGAGAACGTCAACGGACTCGACCACGCTGACACACTTGCCCGCGTCGACATCGGGGTCGTCGTTGCATTCGGCCAGAAGATCAGCGGCTCCGTTTTGGCCGCCGTGCCGCGTGGGTGTGTCAACATCCATGGCTCGCTGCTCCCCAGGTTTCGCGGTGCGGCCCCCTTTCAGTGGGCGATCATCGAGGGCGCCGAACTCACCGGCGTCACGGTCTTTCAACTCAACGAGCGCTGGGATGCCGGCGCCGTCTGGGGCACTCGCTCCACACCCATCGGCGACACTGAAACCGCCGACGAGCTGCACGATCGGCTGGCCGAACTGGGAGCCGGGCTGGTCGTCGATACGCTGGCCGAGATCGCCGCCGGCACCAAGACCCCAGTGCCGCAAGATACCTCCCTGGCGACGCGTGCTCCCAAGCTATCCAAGGCCGATAGCGTTGTGGACTGGTCCCGGCCAGCGGCCGAGATCGCTCGAAGAATCAACGGCCTATGGTCCTGGCCGGCGGCCGCGGCCATCTTGGAAACGCACGCCGGCAAGCAGGAACGGATGCAACTGGCCCGCGCCCAGATGGTCGATGCCGACACGCATCCCACCGACGAATTCCCGCCCGGCACTTTTTGCGACGACCTGAGCATTCAGAGCGGTCGCGGCCGAGTCCGGCTGCTCGAAGTCCGACCCGCCGGCCGGAAGCTCATGCTGTTCAAGGCCTTTGCCAACGGACGTCGACTGGCCCCCGGCGCCCGGCTTCTCCCGGTGCCGGCGTGACCGGCAAGCCCCCCCGCCGACCGGCAACATTGGATGGCCGTCAGGCGGCGGTGGTGGCGGTGTCCGACGCTCTGGCCGAACGCTGCTTCGCCACGCAAACACTACGCGCGGCACGCCTGGCTGGGCGGCTAGCGGGCCGCGAAGCCGCTCTCGCTCTGCAACTCGCCCAGGGCACGTTGCGTCACTTGGTCACTATCGAACACGTCCTCGGACGAGTCGCGAAGTTTGACCCCGACCGAACGCCCCACAAACTCCGGGCCGTGCTCGCGACCGCTGCTTATCAGATCATTTGGATGGACCGCGTCCCGGCCCACGCGGCGGTGGACCGCGCCGTCGAGTTGGCCCGCGGGCTGGTGAAGGGCCGCTCCCCCGGCATGGTCAACGCCATCCTGCGGCGTCTGTGCGGCGCGCTCGCCGAGCAGCGCGTGCCCTGGCGGCGGCTCAATCCTCGCCTGGTGCGTGTTGATTGGGCGCGGGCCTGCGAGTTTACGATCGAGGTTCTGCCGCCGGCTGGCGACGAACATCTGGCCATTGCTGCCGGCGAGTGTCTCCAGCGTTACGGCGACCTCGTCGCACGACACGGTCCCGAGCGAGCCGAGGCCTGCGCCTGGGCCTCTCAAGCCACGCCGGTCACCGTCATTCATGGCAACACACTCCGGATCGATCACGCCGCCTTCGCCCAGCACGCCGGCGAACTGTTCGCTCGGGCCGAGTTCCGCGAGCGGGCCGCGTTTGTCCCCTCTTCGGTCGCGGTCGTGAACACGCCCGCCTTTCGCGACGGGCTGATCTTCATCCAGGACACGACGGCCCACGCCGCCGCCGTGGCCGCCCAGGCACGCCCCGGCGAGCGCATCCTCGACCTCTGTGCCGCGCCCGGCGGCAAGTCAATTGTCATGGCGCTCCAAATGGGCGGCGAGGGACTCGTGCTGGCTTGCGACTCTGATGCCGAGCGCCTGCAGCTCGTCGCCGACAACGCCCAACGTCTGGGGCTGCCCAGCATCCGCACCCATCTGCTGGTCGGGGACCGGGATGACCTATCCCCCGACACACAACACTTCGACGCCGCCCTGGTCGACGTGCCGTGCTCCAACACCGGCGTGATCGCTCGACGGCCGGAGGCTCGCTTGAGCTTCGCGCCGCGGAAGCTGGCGGCGCTGGTCGAGCTGCAACGCAAGCTGCTCGCCCGGGCCGCCGACCGCGTCCGTCCCGGCGGGCGACTGGTCCATAGCACATGCAGCCTCGAGCCCGAGGAGAACGAGGGGCTGGTTGCCGACTTCCTGGCAAAGAACCCCGACTGGCAGTTGGCTCGCGAGCGAACCACGCTCCCGGCCTGGGGACCAAGCCACGCCGACTGGCGCGACGGCGGATACTTCGCACTACTCACAAGACGGAAAGCCGGATCATGACCAACGCCGACGTCGCGCGCGTCTTCGACGAAATTGCCGACCTGCTCCAGATTCAGGGGGCCGACGGCTTTCGCATAAGCTCCTATCGCCGCGTCGCCCGCACGGTCGGAGACCTGGCCACCGACATCAACAGTCTGGCCGCTGACGGTCAACTGTCCACGTTGTCCGGCGTTGGGAAGTCATCGGCCGAGAAGATCCAGGAGTTGCTCGATACTGGCCGCCTCGCCATGCGCGACGAGTTGGTCGGTCAGGTGCCCGAATCGCTGCTCGAACTGCTCCACGTACCGTCTCTGGGCCCCAAGAAGGTCGCCTTGCTCTGGAAAGAGCGTGGTGTCGAATCACTGGCCGACCTCCGTGAGGCGATCGAAGCCGGGCGTTTGGCCCAGCTCAAGGGCTTTGGCTCGAAAACGATCGAGAAGATGAGGCGTGGTATCGA
>CAZUCH010000188.1:0-6345 GCA_964619045.1 uncultured Planctomycetales bacterium
ATGCCGACCGGGGGGTCCACGCGCACGCTGACGCAAGCGTCGAAGCAGTCGACTGACAACTCTGGAACTGGTTCTCCGGCCCGGATCAGACATTGTTGGCCCTTTGCCCCGACATAAAAAAGCGGGGCGCACTGTCCGGTGGACTCCCCGTCTTATCAGGCCCGCTAAAGCCCTCCAGCCGGTTGATCCACCGGGCGCCGAGCCCCGCGATAGCGCGGAGAGCACCCGGTGAACGGTCCTGCTGGAAATTCCGGCTCTCGCCAGACTAGCGGTTTTGCAAAACAGGCCGATTCACATTGAATCGCTTTTTAAATGTCGGTGTGGATGCTATAGGAACGCGTGGCGGCTGTCAAGTGTATTCGGCGGGAACTTTGTCGGATGTGTATTTGACAGATTCGGCGGGCGTTGATCCGAGCCCCGAGCGCCAGCGAGTGGGTCATCTACCGTGCGGCCTGTCTGCGAAAGCCGGGGCCGAGGACGGCCCGGCTCGCTGCGCTGGCGGTTGGCTCGGATCGGTGCCATCAAGACCGTCATGGGTTTACGCGGACTTCCTTGTGGCGAACCGCTCGCTCACGCCAGACTGCGTAGACACCGAAAGGCGATCTCGCAGTGCATGCGCACCGCGAGAGGAACGACCTCATCGGGAAAATCGAAGTGCGGCTGGTGCAGCCCCGGGCGATTCTCAATGCACCCGCGCCCGATCCCGAGCCGCCACAGCGCGCCCGGCGTGCGCTCGAGATAGAACGCGAAGTCCTCCGCCCCCATGCTCGGCGGCACGTCCGTCGCCAGCGCGCTCGATCCGACCACGGCCTCGGCCGCCTCGCAAACGAGCGCCGTCGACCGTGCTTCGTTGTGCAAGACCGGATAGCCGCGGCCGAAGTGAATCTCGGCCCGTGTGCCGAAGGCGGCGGCCGTCGTCTCGACAATCTGCCGAAACCGCTCCACAACCGCATCTCGCACAGCGGGGCTCAGCGCACGGATCGTGCCCTTGAGCTCGGCCGTCTGAGGTATCACGTTGTTCGTCGTGCCCGCCGTCAGTCGGCCGACTGTCACGACGACCGAATCAAGCGGGTTGGTCTCGCGCGCGACGATCGTCTGTAGCGCCAACACGACATGCGACGCCGCCACAATCGGATCGACCGCCCGGTGTGGGTACGCCGCGTGGCCGCCTCGGCCGTGAATCGTGACATCCCAAAAGTCCGCCGAGGCCATGAACGGCCCCTCGCGAACGCCCACATGGCCGAAGTCCACCGCCGGCCAGGCGTGCATGGCGAACACCGCGTCCACCTTTGGCCCGTCGAGAACGCCTTGTTCGCACATCAGGCGTCCGCCGCCGCCGCCCTCCTCGGCCGGCTGAAAGATGAACTTCACCTTGCCGGGCAGGGCGTCAGCGACTTGGGAAAGGACCTTCACCGCCCCGACGAGGCAGGCCGTATGTCCGTCGTGACCGCAGGCGTGCATCTTCCCCGCAACTGTCGAGGCGTAGGATGCGTCCGACTGCTCCTGCAGAGGCAGCGCGTCCATGTCGGCACGCAGACCGACGCAAGGGCCGGGCTTGGCTCCATTGAGAACGGCCACGACGCCAGTGCCGGCGACGCCCGTCTGAATGTCCAGATTCCCCAACGCCGAGAGTTGATCGACAACGCGCCGGGCGGTTTGGGTTTCCTCGAAGCCGAGTTCGGGATTTGCGTGGATCTCGTGGCGCAGCCCGACCACACCGGGAACAACCGCATCAACCAGGCTGGAATATTCGTGCAAGGACAACACAGCCGATCACACCCAGCGGCCTACCCCTGGGCTTGCCGTTTGGCGTATCGAAGATTCACTTCGAGATCGCGCGGCGCCTTAGCTCCTACGTCGTCTCACTTGCCGCCCCGGCCCCGGCGAGTTCGTTCTCGCCGTCCGCCGGAACATTGATCGCCTCGAAATCGAGCTTCGTGACGTCATCCTTCGGGCCGCGAACGATCAGCTTGTTCTTGCCCTTGAACACGCCGCGCAACATATTCTCGCTGATCGGGTCTTCGATGTGATGCTCGATCGACCGCCGCAACGGCCGGGCGCCGAACTTCTCGTCCGTGCCCTTCTCCAGCAAGAAGTCCTTGGCTTCCTCGGTGACTTCGAGGGCGAGGCCCTTGTCGGCGAGCCGCCCGGAGACCTTGGTGAGCTCGAGGTCGACGATCTGGACCAGATCATCGTGGGCGAGCTTGCGGAAGACGACCATCTCATCGACGCGGTTGAGAAACTCGGGCCGGAAGTGGTTCTCCAACTCGCCCTTGAGCATCTCGACCATCTTCTCGTAGCTCGTGTCAGCGTCGCGTTTCTCGAAGCCGAACGTGGACTGGTGCGTGATCTTGCTCGCCCCGATGTTGCTCGTCATGATCAGGACGACGTTACGGAAGTCCACGTGCCGGCCGAACGAATCGGTCAAGCGCCCTTCTTCCATGATCTGCAACAGCATGTTGAAGCAGTCGGGGTGCGCCTTCTCGATCTCGTCCAGCAGAACGACCGCGTACGGCCGACGGCGAATCCGCTCCGTCAGTTGGCCGCCCTCCTCATAGCCCACATAGCCGGGAGGCGCGCCGACCAGACGACTCACATTGTGCTTCTCCATATACTCGGACATGTCCAGCGTGATAAGCGCCTCGTCGGACCCGAACATGAAGCTGGCCAGAGTCTTGGCCAACAGCGTCTTACCCACACCCGACGGGCCGATGAAGATGAAGCTGCCCATCGGCCGATTCGGATCCTTCAGACCGCTACGCGACCGCCGCACACTTCGAGCCACCGCACTGATGGCCTCTTCCTGGCTGATGACGCGCTTGTGCAGTTCGTCTTCGAGTTTGAGCAGCCGCTGGGCCTCTGCCTGCTCGAGCCGCGTCAGCGGTACGCCCGTCATCATACTGACGACCTCGGCAATGATCTCTCCGTCCACCACGCCATCGATCTCGTTGCGGCGCTCGCGCCACTTCTTCTCGAGCGTTTCCTTCTCGATCCTGATCGTATTCGCCTGGTCGCGAAGATCGGCCGCCCGCTCGTAGTCGGCGTTGCGAACCGATTCGTCCTTCTCGCCGGCGAGCCGTTTGATCTCGCCATCGAGCTCGGAAAGCCGCGACGGTTTGGTCATCGCCTTGAGCCGCACGCGTGCGCCCGCCTCGTCAATCACGTCGATCGCCTTGTCCGGCAGAACACGCGACGGGACATAACGCATGGACAAGTCCACAGCGGCGATCAACGCATCGTCCGTGATCTGCACGCGATGATGCGCCTCGTATCGGTCGCGAAGACCCTTGAGAATCTCGACGGTTTCCTCACGCGACGGGGCCTCGACGATGATCTGCTGAAATCGGCGTTCCAACGCGCCGTCTTTCTCGATGTACTTGCGATATTCATCCAACGTCGTCGCACCGATGCACTGAATCTCACCGCGAGACAGGGCGGGCTTGAGCACGTTCGAGGCATCGATCGCACCTTCCGCCCCACCGGCGCCGACGAGCGTATGAAGCTCGTCGATAAACAGGATGATGTTCTTGGCCCGACGCACCTCGTTCATCACCGCCTTGATTCGCTCTTCAAACTGGCCGCGGTACTTCGTGCCGGCGACCATCATCGCCAGATCCAGAACGACGATCCGCCGGCCGGCGAGCAACTCCGGCACGTCATCGTTGATGATGCGCTGGGCCAGACCCTCGACGATGGCCGTCTTGCCGACGCCCGCCTCGCCCAGAAGCACAGGGTTGTTCTTGTATCGCCGACAGAGCACCACCAGCAGCCGGTTGATCTCGTCCTCGCGACCGATCACCGGGTCCAACTTGTCCTGTTTGGCCATCTCAGTCAGATCGCGTCCGAACGAATCGAGCGCCGGCGTCTTCGAACGCCCGCCCTTTCGACCGGGCTCGGGCGAACCACCACCACCACCGCCGGTCGCGGCGGCTTCCTCGGCCTCGGCCCCGGCGCCCAGGAGATTCAGAACCTCCTCGCGAACCTCTTCCAGCTTGATCCCCAGATTCATCAGCACCTGGGCCGCCACGCCGTCCTGCTCGCGCAACAGACCCAACAGCAGGTGTTCCGTGCCGACGTAGTTGTGATTCAGGTTTCGAGCCTCTTCGATCGCGTACTCGATCACCTTCTTGGCGCGAGGCGTCTGGGGCAGTTTGGCCATCGTCACCATGTCCGGCCCGCTCTTGACGAGCTTCTCGACCTCCATCCTGACCTTGCGCAGGTCCACCTCGAGGTTCTTGAGAACATTGGCGCCGACGCCGCTGCCCTCCTTCACCAGCCCGAGCAGGATGTGCTCCGTACCGATGTACTCGTGGTTAAAGCGTTGGGCCTCCTGATTCGCCAGGGCCATCACCTTGCGGGCTCGGTCAGTGAATCGCTCGAACATCCTTCCAACCCTTTCGCTGATGCTTCGGAAACGGCGGACCGCCCCCAGAACTCGACGGCTCAGGCCGACCCGTCCTACTCCTTGCACACCGCGTCACAAGCGGCGTCACGACAAATGCGCCGATGGCCCCAGAACCGAGTACGTTATCGGCTCCCCAGGCACCTCAGCGGGACGCGAGAAGAACTCGCGCCAGCCCGCGCCGCTCCCTCAGGCGGCATCGGATTCTAGCGTCGGCACTGGCAGCCTTCAACGCTGCAAGATACCGGACCCGTGGCCAACAGGGCCGCAAACGCTACGCACTAGTATCGGTTGATGAAGGCCGACAATGCAGACATCACTGCCCCGCAATTCTGCCGCATTCGCAATCAGTTGTGGCGCCGGCGCCCCGCCCGTGATTTCACCGGCGCCCCGCCAGTGTCGCACTTGCTTGCGGTCGGAGACCGCGCTGCAATGTCACCCGTCGCTTTCCCGGACGGACAGACCCTCTTGAGCCTCCGCGAGGAACTGCTTGCGACGACCCAACGAGAGAACACGCCGCCATTCGGCGCGCATCGCCTCGAACTCCCCCAGCCGTTTGTGGAGTCGCGCCATCTGCGCATGCACCTCGACATTCTCGTCGTCGAGTGCCATGCCACTCAGCAAGGCATCGCGCGCGCCGGCCCAATCGCTCTCGTCCACCGCAGCCCGAGCCCTGGACAGCAGGTCGGCCAACCCCCGTGCCGTTCGCCCGAGGATACGGCCCTGACGATGAAACAGATACTGTGCGAGCATCCACGACCCGGCGCCCAGGGAGACCGCCGGGATCGTCAACCAGCGAGGAATCGCCTGTGGGGCGATCAGCAGGGCGGCAATCGCGATGTTCCCACAGATCGCAAAGACCACGGCCAAAGACAGACCGAGCCACTCGCGGCACCGGACAATGAGCCCGGCCCCCGGAAAGATGACGTTCAGCAACCAGACCATGAACGACAATCCAGGCACAGCGGCCCGTGGCAAGACGGCGGCACCGGCTCGTAACCTGTGCCGCTGCCCGGCTGGAAACCGAGGCCGCAGGAGTCTTGGGGCAAGTTCTAGTGCTCCATGATCGCGGCTTCGCTCATGAACCGCCAAGCGAAGAACAAGACGATCGCAAACGAGATGCCGACTGCGCCGGTCGCTAGGCCGGCCCAGGAATGCCCCTGCTTGTTGTTTCGCTTCTGCCCCAGGCTCACAAAGCCCAGAAGCCCGGCCACAAACCCCAGGAGGCACGTCGCCGCCGTCGCACCGTACACAAGGTACGGCCGAAACCGACCCAGCCCCGACTCCTGGTTGTAGTAGATCACGTTCTCCCCCGACACAAAGCCCCTGAACACTAACACCACGAGTGCAGCGATGCCGAGCAGGGCCACAAGCCCGATGACAAGGGATGCGGTCGCTTTGGTCTCATCGAGACGGAAATTGGGTAGTTTCATGGCAAGATCAACCTCGGGCGGACGCCATCGCCCGCTTATCCGCGCTCACACCCTGTTCGTCCGGCCGATCGCACATCAACCGACCTCCGGGGGCCGGATGATAGCTCATGTGCATCGCACCGCCAAGCTCCCCTCCCGCCCCGAGGACAAGGCCTCACCCTTGCCCCAATCTCCGCCCATCGCCTCGCCGCCCATCACCGCACCGGCGCGGGGCGGCTGGTCGGCGTCTTCTGTCTTCTGCCCATCTCTTTGGGATAGCGCTCTCGCAGGCGATTGACGCGGAATGTGTCAATGTGCGCCGCCTCGAAGGCGGACATCCAGATGCCGGACAACATGGCGCCGGCGTCGAGCAGACGCTCCTCGATGAACGCCTTGCCCTTGGGCTTCCTCAACTCGCCGCTTTTCTCCAAGGCGTACAGCGGCTCGACAAGGGCGTGCGTCTCCTTTAGATAGCCGCAGATGTCCCGCCAAAACTCGGTCGTCGAGACCTTGCGAGGCGGCTTGACGCGG
>CAZUCH010000189.1:0-2649 GCA_964619045.1 uncultured Planctomycetales bacterium
TGAAAAGGGACATATCGAAGACCGTTGGAGCAGGATTCCCGGGAATGTGGATTGGAACTGGACATTTTCGCCGCTTCGGTCACTGGTAGTATGGATGGTCCATCCAAAGGCCTCGCAGGAAGCAGACTATGCAGATTCAAGACGGAACGCTGGTGCTCGGTGTCCTGAACGGCGACCGCTCGGCGTTTGCCAAGTTGTACGACCGTCGGGCACGGGTCATTCGGGCGATCTGTTATGACGAGGCGCGAGACGCCCACGTGGCGGCGGAGTTGACCCAGGAGGTCTTCCTCCGTGCGTACCGTGACCTGCGGCGTCTGCATGCCCCGGACAAGTTCGCGGCCTGGCTGGTCGGCATAGCCCGGCAGGTCTGTCGCGAATGGCGTCGCAAACGGGGCCGCGAGAAGCGGGCGATGGCCGGCTTCGCTGACCGTCTCGCGCAGGCCGATCAGTGGGTTGATTCGCCGGATACGCGTCTGATCGAACTAAGGGACGCGATTGCCGGTCGCGCGACCGGCACCGGTGAATCCCTCACGCAGCAGGAACGTCTGGCCCTGCACGTCTTCTACCTGCAGAGCCGTGACGTGGAAGAGGCCCGGGACGTTCTCGGGCTGTCAAGATCAGGTTTCTATCGCGTGCTGTCCTCCGCGAGCAAGCGGTTACGCATGATGCTGGAACGCAAGTCAGGCCGTGGCGCAGACTGCGCAGGCAACAGCGCCCCAGGATCAAGCGAGGTGCGATCATGAACTGTCCAGGCAAACACGACTGGGATCTCCTGGCGATGGAGGCGTTGGAGGAGCGAGCAGCGGCCCCGTTGCTCGCCCACCTGAAGGAATGTGCCGAATGCCGAGGCGCCTACGAACAGGCCCGCCGATCCCACATGGACCGCATCCGCATGTACGACCAGCTTGATCGCGGACACGACAATCTGCGCGAACAACTGATGGCCGCCCTGCCGCCGCAACCGGCCCGCTCCCAGGCGGACCGGGTTGTACGCGGCTGGCGGCACACGGGAGACTTCGTAATGTCCATCAAGAACAAAGGCGCCGCCCGCGTCACGATCGGGGCGATCTCCGCGGCCGCATGCATCGGTTTCGTCGTCCTCCTGATGACGTTCGCCGGGGGCAAGAGCGCGTTTGCCGCGGCGATCGAGCGGTTCCAGCAGGCGACGACGATCGTCTGCCGCGTCTCGGCGACCACGCCGGTTCCCGCGGGGACGATGACCCTCCAACAGACAGGGACACTCTGCTTCTCCACCGAGTACGGCAGTCGGTGCGAAATGCTCATGAACGGCGTCCCAATGCTCATCCAGTACGCACCGCCGCAGGGGCCGACGACATGCGTCACTCCGCTGTCTCGCACCTACACGGTGACGGACACCGATGCGGTGGACCAGGGCACGCCGCGCGGCGACGCCCCGGATGGCTTCATCCGCGCGCTGGCGCAGCTCAAGGGCCAGGCCAGCCGCGAACTGGGCCGCGAAAACCTCGACGGAGTGGAGGTACTTGGGTACGAGATTCCCGGCGAGATGCTTGGGCTGGGCCATAGTGAGGGCGTCCGGTCCGAGCTTTGGATCGACGCGAAGACGTACCTGCCCGTCCGCTACGTGGCCGAGGTGCCCATGCCTCAGGCCGCCGCCGGCGGCATGCTCCAGATGGTCTATGACCAGTTCGAATGGGACACGCCCCTCGATCCGAATCTCTTTGTCCCGGACATCCCCGCCGATTACACGCGGCTGGACGCCACGGCGCCGGTCCCGGACGAGGCGGCGCTGATCAAGGGTTTGGGCAACTACGCGGAACTCGCCGGCAAGTATCCGCCGACCATGGATATTTCGACCATGATGACCGACTTCGCATACGCGATGGGGGCCCGCATCGGTTCAGCGGTGGCTCGCGGCGAGAGGCCCCCGGATCAGCAGGCCCTCATGCAAAAGGCGCTTGAGATCGGCTCGGGGTTCGCGTTCTACCAGAATCTCGCTCGCGACGGGCGCTCGCCTGAGTACCACGGCAAGACCGTCTCGCCCGGGCAGGCGGACGCCGTTCTCCTCCGGTGGGAACTCACCGAGGGTCAATGGCGGGTGATCTACGGTGACCTCCGTGTCGAGACGATCGACGCCCAATAGAAGCTCATCCCATCCCGGTATCTGAGCCTCCATGATCTTGCTGCAGCGGGTGACACGGTCGCCCGCTGCAGCCGTTGGAGGAGTCCGCCGCAGACAAGGTTGAAGCCCTGTGGAAGCCGAAACTGGGACGCGACCAGAAATCGGCGACTACGAGTATGAACGCCGGTTGAAAAGTGCAGCGCCCTGGCCGACCGCCGCCAGGGCCGCGGCGGCGGATACGGTCGCGACGCCCTGCCGCCGGAACCCGCGTCGACGTTCTCCAACGCCGGCGCGCCGCCCCATGTCATTGGTCAAGCTCTGCTAGGCCGTCGCGAGTGCCGCTTCCAGATCCTTCAGCGGGTTGGCGTTGTCCGTCAGCTTGAGGTCGAACTTGTCTTGCAGCACCTTGAACACGTTGGGTGAGATGAACGCCGGCGGGTTGGGGCCGATGCGAATGCCCTTGACGCCTAGCGACAGCAGGCTCAGTAGGACCGCGACGGCCTTCTGCTCAAACCAGGAGAGCACTATGGTCAGCGGCAGGTCATTGA
>CAZUCH010000189.1:2749-6324 GCA_964619045.1 uncultured Planctomycetales bacterium
GCGACGGCCTTCTGCTCAAACCAGGAGAGCACTATGGTCAGCGGCAGGTCATTGACGCCGCAGTTGAAGGCTTTGGCCAGACCGGCGGCCACCTGGATGGCGCCGTGGGCATCGTTGCACTGGCCCATGTCGAGCAGTCGCGGGATCGGTCCGGCACCCTCGATGTCGATCGTGCCAAAGTCGTTATCGCGGATGCGGTATTTGCCGCAGCCCAGTGTGAGGACGATTGTGTCCTTGGGTGTGTTGGAGGCGAACTCGGAGAAGTAGTTGCGTCCCGCCTCGGCGCCGTCGCAGCCGCCGATCACAAAGAAGTGCTTGAGCTTGCCGGCCTTTACGGCACCGACGATCTCGTTGGCCAGCCCCAGGATCACACTGTGGTGGAAGCCGACGGTCGTTTCCTTCACCGGGGCATCGGTCAGCGGCTGGCACTTCTTGGCGCACTCGATCACCTGCGAGAAGTCATCGTTGGCGATTCGGGTGCCGCCGGGGACCGCCGTTGCGCGTGTGGTGAAGACTCGGTCCTTGTAGCTGTTGGGCGGGATCAGAATGCAGTTGGTTGTGGCCACGACGGGGCCGGAGAAGGCGCCGAACTCGCGTTTCTGCTTCTGCCAGGCGCCGCCGTAGTGGCCGGCCAGGTGTGGATACTCGCGCAGTTTGGGGTACATGTGGGCCGGGAGCATCTCGCCGTGGGTGTAGACGTTGATGCCGGTGCCGGCGGTTTGCTTGAGGATGTTGTCGAGGTCGAGCATGTCGTGCCCGGTCACCAGGATGCCGGGGCCGGCCTTGGTGCCTTCGTAGACGGTGGCCGGCGAGGGCTGGCCGAATGTCTTGACATGTCCCGCGTCGAGGAGTTCCATGGCGCGCAGATTCTGGCGACCACATTCGAGCACGAGCTCGAACAGGCTTCCCATGTCGAAATTGACGTTGGTCACGGTTGCGAACAGGGCTTCCTCGATGAAGGCGTTGATCCCTTCATCGGTCATGCCCAGCCGGCGCGCGTGATGCGCATACGCGGCCATTCCCTTGAGGCCGTACAGCAGGATTTCTTGCAGCGACTGCACATCGGGATCTTTTCCGCACACGCCGGTGTCGACACAAGCGACGCCGTCGAGTGTTTGCTCACATTGATTGCAGAACATTCGGTGACTCCTTTGGTATTCCCTGGTGGGTGTTGTCTGAACGCCTGGTTCAGCGCATCCGTGGCGCTCTCGTCAGGCAACCTGTCTACGTTGCAGTATCACGCCGCGCGAACTGACCACGATTTCGTGGATCGGTACGGTGCCGGCGGCGCGGCGATGGGCCTCCAGCACGATTTGTAGGATACCGGCGCAACATGGAACTTCCATCCTGGCCACGACGATTTCGCGCAGCTCGCAGTCGCGAATCATCGCTTCGAGCTTCTCGACGTAGCCGCTTGTGTCATCCAGCTTGGGGCAGGCGATGACTACCGCGCGGCCGCGCAACATCTGCTCGTGAAAATCGGCGTAAGCGATCGGCACACAGTCCGCCGCCAGCAGCAGCTTGGCCCCTTTGAGTACGGGGGCGTTGGGCGGCAACAGGTGTAGTTGCACGGGCCAATGGGTAAGCTGCGAGGGCTGTGACGTGCTAGCTTCCCGGTCGGTTCCGGGAGCGCTATCGGAGGGGGCGAAGAAGCGCGCCATCCTGGCTCCCGGGCAGCCGCCACCCTCGTGCGAGCCGGCGCCGCCAGGTTGGACGACGCGCAGCCCGGCCGATGGACAGCCGGTTGGCGTTTGTGGATGGGCGGTGCCGGGGCGTTGAGCGGCGACCGCCTGCTCATCGAACTCGTCCGCCGCACGGCGCTCGACCTTGATCGCGCCTTGCGGGCAGTGCCCCAGGCAGTCGCCCAGGCCGTCGCAGAGGTTGTCGGCGACCAGCTTGGCCTTGCCGCCGATGATTTTCAGTGCTCCCTCATGGCACGAGGGCACGCACAGGCCGCAGCCGTCGCATAGTTCCTCGTCTATGGTGACAATCTCACGAATCACGGTCATACTCCAATGGTCTGTGCCGCCGGAACAACGCCGGCCGGTCGCGTGTGGGTTGACCGGTTGAAAACCGGTCCCACAATTGTGTCGCATATGCCCACAGTTGTGTCGCATATGCCCACTGTCGTGTCGCATATGATGGAAGTGTGACATGTTTTGCGGCCCCCGACCTTGATGTGTGTCAAGCTGGGAGTTTTTTCTTTGTCCCATAGCCGATCCGACGAGCCGAGTGCCCGGGACATCCTGCGTCGATCCCACCTGTTCAGGACGTTATCCGAGGAGTGGATTGACCTGCTCGGGGCTGAGGCAATCATCCGCCGGTACAAGAAAGGCCACCGAATCTTGCATCAAGGCGAGGTGTGCCCCGGCCTGTTCTGCGTGGGGGTGGGCTTGGTGCGCGTGTTCAAGGTTGCCCCCAACGGTAAGGACCACGTTCTGCACTTCGCCGATCCCGGCAAGACATTCGCCGAGGTCGCCGTCATGGGTGAATTCGCGGTGCCGGCGCACGTTGAGGCGATCGAAGACACCGTTTGTGTGCTCCTGCCCGCGGGGCGCTTCCAGAAGCTGCTCAAGGACCACCATGAGTTGTGCCTGCAATTGCTGGGCGGCATGTCGCTCTGGGTCCGGCAACTGGTCGGACTGCTGGAGGACATAGTGCTGCGCGATGCCAGCGGCCGTGTGGCCCGGCACGTTCTGGAGGCGGACCACAGCGATGGCCGCGAGTCGTTCACGCTCCCGGTAATGAAGAAGGACCTCGCCAGCCACCTTAATCTGACCAGCGAGACTCTCTCCCGGACTCTGCGCCGCCTGGCAGAGAGCGGATTGATCGAGATGAGCGCGGGTCATCACATCCGAATTCTCAACCGCTTCAGTCTGGAGGACATCGCCGCCGGCCTCCTGCCAGCCGAGTTCGACTGATTCGCGTGTTCCCAATGTGTATGGGCTCCGGAACAAAGGAGCCACGGGCTTCAGCCCGCGCAGTTCCGCGATTCAGTCGCCGCGCAGGCCGAAGCCCGCGGCTCTTCGCGGTTTGTCATAGCCGACGCATTTGGTGAAACGGAGTACTAGGCGGTCACGATGGCCAATGTAACCTCGTGACCGTCGATCTTGACGGACTGGGCGTCTACGCCAACGGGCGGGGCTGACGGCTCTATCTTGTCAGCCAGGCTCTCTCTGCGGATGGTATCCGCCTGGCGGCCAACAACGCCCAGAACCTCGTCGGGACCGGTAACGTAGAGCACGATGCGGGCTTCATACGGCAATTCCCGCGTCTTGCGCAGCGTCTGAACGTGGTGGATCAGTTCGCGACACAGACCTTCCTCGCGCAGCTCATCCGTCAGCTCGGTCTTGACGACGACCACCCCGCCGCGGCCCTGCGCCGCGGACCAGCCGGGCCGAGCCACGAGCTGCACGTGGACCTCGGTCTCGGTCAGATCAGTCGCCTGGCCGTCGACATCGATGGTCAGTTTGCCGGCGGCGGCCAGGGCTTTGCGGGCCTCGCCGGCGTCGATCTTCTTGAGAGCCGCCGCCACCTTCGGTGCCAGCTTGCCGAACTTGGGGCCGATGGCCTTG
>CAZUCH010000190.1:0-6322 GCA_964619045.1 uncultured Planctomycetales bacterium
CGTGGCGGGGGCGGCGCGGGCTTATGGAGCCGGCGGCGAGCTGGCCTGGCTTGATAGTACGGCGGATGTTGTTGCGCATGGGCCGGGCGCCGGGTATAGCCTTATCTGCTCGCGGCCGGTGGGGTTGATCGAGCAGTTTGACGGGGCATCGGCCACGCTGACCATCGGCGGTGCGGTTGTTGATGAAGATGACGACGGGTGGCGGTTGTGGCGACGGGCCTGCGAGCGGGTTCCGCGGCTGCCGGCGGCTGATTTGCCGCTTATGCCGGGGTGGGTTGGGTACGTTGGGTTCGAGATGGCTCGTCAATTGGAGCGGCTACCGGCGTCGCATCGAGAGGATTTGGGGTTGCCGCTGTTGCGGATGGCGCTCTTTGACCGGGGGATCGTGCTGGATCATGGGCGTGGTCGGGCCTGGGGTGTGCGGGCCAAGGGCGGTGATTGGGGGTCGGGTGACGACGATTGGTTGGTGCGCTGGGAGGCGGCTGCCGGGGCGCGTGGTTCAGGGGCGGGCTGTGAGGCTCGGTTGCGGTATGAGATTGGGCGCGCTGAGCATGAGCGGGCGGTTCGTCGGGCGCTGGCGTACATCGCGGCGGGCGACATCTATCAGGTGAATATTGCTCAACGCCTGTGGCTGGAGGGCTTTGACCGGCTGGAAGCTGACCGGTTGAAAACCGGTCCCACAGGCCGGGGCTTTGGGGATGTGCATGCGGCTTATGCAGCCATTCGGCGGGCGAATCCGGCTCCGTATGCCGCGCTGTTGCTGTGGGACGACGGGGCGGTGGCGTCGTTTTCGCCGGAGTTGTTTCTGGAGTTGCGTGGTAACGAGGTGCTGACGCGGCCGATCAAGGGTACGCGCCCACGGACGGGCGATCCCGAGGTTGACGAGCAGCAGCGGCGTTCGCTTGTGGCTTGCGAGAAGGAAGCCGCCGAGCTGGTGATGATCGTTGACCTGCACCGGAACGACCTGGGGCGGGTGTGTGAGTATGGGAGTGTGCGTGTGGCTCACGCGCGGCGCGTTGAGGCTCATCCGACGGTGTTTCACACGGTTGCGGATGTTGTTGGGCGATTGCGGCCGGAATATGACGGGTTAGATCTGTTGGCGGCGTGTTTTCCGGCGGGGTCGATCAGCGGGGTGCCGAAGGTGCGGGCGATTGAGATCATCGACGAGCTGGAGCCGTGTGCGCGGGGGGCGTATACGGGAGCGGTGGGCGTGTTGGGGCTTGATGGACAAATGACGTTCAATGTGGCCATCCGGACTTTGCAGATTCGAGGCCAAACGGCGACACTTTACGTGGGCGGCGGGATCGTGGCGGACTCGGACCCGGCCGCCGAGTATGAAGAGACGCTGGCCAAGGCGCGTGGGATCGTGGCGGGGGCAGTGCGGCCCGCGCACGACGGCGCGGCGGATGTAGCTAGGAGAGCAGATTGCATCACTGGGTGAGCCTGAATGGGACGTTGCTGCCGGCCGAGGAGGCGCGGGTCAGCGTTTTTGATTCCGCCTTTATGCAGGGCATCGGGCTGTTCGAGACGATGCGGTCTTATGGGGGGCGGGTTTTCCGGATGCGGGAGCATGTTGATCGGCTGATTGCGTCGGCCGGCGTGCTGGGGTGGACGATTCTGCCGGACAGCGACGAATTGCTGGACAACGTTGCTCAAGTGCTGCGGGCTACGGGAGACGGGGACGCGCGCGTACGGCTGACCGTGACCACCGGCTCGCTGCACGCGGTGACCGAGGATGCGCCGCCGCTGACGATCGTGGCGACGGCCACCCCGGGCGAGACGTACCCCGACGAATGCTATCTCAAGGGCGTCTCGGTGGTGTTCGCGGAGGGCCGGCAGATGGCCGGCGATCCGACGGTCGGGCACAAGACGACCAGCTACTTTGCGCGTCTGGCGTCGTTGCGGGCGGCGCATGTGCGCTCGGCGTTTGAGGCGTTGTGGCTTACGCCGGAGGATTATCTGGCCGAGGGGGCGATCAGTTCGGTGTTTGTGGTGCGTGATGAGTTGTTGTATACGCCGCCGTTGGATACGCCGGTGCTGCCAGGTATTACGCGGGCGGCGGTGATCGAGTTGGCGGTTGAAAATGACATCCCGGTGCAGGAGAAAGCGCTGACTTGTGAGGATGTGCTGGCGGCCGACGAGCTGTTCCTTACGAACAGCATGATGGAGGTCATGCCGGTGGTTCGTATTGGCCGGGAACCGGTCGGTGACGCCAAGGTGGGCGACGTGACGCGCGAAGTGGCGGTGGCTTATACGAATCTGGTTGCTGGGGAGTGCGGCCATGAGTAGCGCTCGCGCGACGGTTGGTGACGTCTATGCGGCGCTGGACGAGTTGGCCCCGTTCGAGCTGGCGTCGGAGTGGGATAACGTGGGGTTGATCGCCGGGCGACGGGAGTGGCCGGGGGCGAAGATACTGCTGGCGGTTGACTTGACCGACGCCGTGGCGCGTGAGGCGTTGAAGAAGGATGTTGACGTGCTGGTGGTCTATCATCCGCCGATCTTCAAGGGGATTCGGAGTGTGACGCCGGACGCGGAGGGGCCGACTTCGTTGTTGGCGGACTTGTTGGCGGCCAAGGTGTCGATTGTCGCGCTGCATACGGCGATGGATGCGGCAGTTGGCGGGGTGAACGATGTTTTGCTGGATGTGTTCGAGCCGGTGGAACGTCATCCGTTGGAGCCGGCGATTAGCGAGGGTGGGTGGTACAAGCTAGTGGTTTTTGTTCCGCCGGGGGAGGTGGATGCGCTGCGCAAGGCTCTGACGGATGCCGGGGCGGGTGTGATTGGGCGCTACTCCGAGTGCAGCTTCGGGATGCGCGGCGTGGGGACTTTTCGGGGTGACGAGACGACCCACCCGACCGTTGGCCGCAAGCTGGTTTTGGAACACGCCGACGAGGTTCGGCTGGAGATGGCCGTATTCAAGTCGCGCTTGGGGGCTGTGGTGCGGGCGCTGTTTGCGGCGCACTCCTATGAGGAGCCGGCATTCGATATCTTCAGGGCACTGGAGCCGAGGGGGCGTGGGGAAGTGGGCGATGGGCGAGTTGGAGTGCTGGCGCGGCCGCTGACGGGCACGGCACTGATCAAGCAGCTCGCGAGCCTGGTTGATCTGTCGAGCGCTCAGGTTGTTGGCGATCTCAAGCGGCGTTTCAAGTCGGTAACGACGGCGGCCGGAGCATTTGGCGTGCGGCGCTTCGGCGATCCGGAATCGCTGGTTGTTACGGGCGAGTTCAAGCACCATGACGCGCTCGATCTGTTGCGGCGTGGCGTGACCGCCGTCCACGTAGGACATTATGCGAGCGAACAGCCGGTGTTGGCGGTTGTGCGGAAGTACCTGTCGCGGCGTGTTCCGGGGTCGCGGCCAACTATTGCTCGGAGTGGGCGCGGGCCGCTGGTGCCGATTAGGTTGTGAGATGGGCCGCGGCTGTGGACTGTGTCGCCGGATTGCATATGAGGTGAGTGATGTTTGGAATCGGAGCTTGTTGTCGTAACGGGGTCGTGCTGATCGGGCTGGTGGCGATCTTGGGCGGGAGTGTGCCGGTTAGTTGGGCGGCGGATGGCGATGCGATCGCGATCGTGGATGGCCAGCCGATCAGCAAGCAGCGGCTGGTCGAGGTGCTGATGGAGTCCCATGGACTTGCGATCATGCAGCAGCTCATTGCGTTGGAGCTCGCGAAGGCCGAGACCGGGCGGCTGAAGATCAGTGTCTCGAAAGGCGACGTGGACGCCGAGTTTGAGCGCGCGCTGGCTAAGATTGCCCCGGAGGCGAACGCCGCGGGAGAATCGCTGAACGATGAGCAGCGGCATAAGGCCCTGGATATCGTCCTGGAGCAGAGGGGCGTTAGCCTGGCGGAGTTCAACATCGGGATGGAACGCAATGCACACTTGCGTAAGGTCGTGCAGCGAGATTTTGTTATTGACGAGGCCACACTGCGCGAGGAATTCGCTCGACAGTATGGCGAGAAGGTCGAGATTCGTCACATACAGGTCGGTGCGATCGCCGGGCTGCATGAAGCCCTCGATAGGCTTGGGAAGGGGGACGAGTTTGCGGAAGTGGCTCGGCAAGTCAGCGAGAATGCCGACAGTGCTGCTAACGGGGGCTTGATGGCGCCGTTCTCGTTCTCCGACGAGGAGATTCCGGCGATGCTGCGCGAGGCGGCGTTTTCTATGGGGGCGGGCCAAGTGTCCAAGCCGCTGAGGGTCGGTCGCTTCTGGCATATTCTGAGGATGGAGCGGCGTTTGGCGGCCAGCGGGGTGTGTCTGGATGATGTGCGCGCGGAAGTTGAGCAGTCGCTACGCGAGCGAGTGATTCCGCGAGAGATGAACCGCGTGATTACCGAGCTGTACGAGAAGGCCCAGATTCGCGTGCTGGACGGCGAACTGCGGCGCAAGTACCGCGACTTGATCAAAGAGAACGGCATCGGTCAGATGTAGCGCCGGTCAGCCGCCGAGGAGGGCGACGAATGGGTCGATGTCGTCGAAGTCGACGTTGCCGTCGCCGTTGATGTCTGCCAGCAGGTGGTTGCAGTCGGGGTAGGCCGCGTGGTAGGCCTCGGCGCCTCCCAAGGCTGCGACGAAGGGGTCGATATCGTCGAAATCAATGGCGCCGTCGCAATTGAGGTCGCCGGTGAGCCCGATGGTGCCGTGGATTAGCAGGCGGAAGTCGCTCCAGAAGGCGGTGTTGGCGGCCTGACGATCGGAGACTCGAACGGTCCACTGGCCGGCCGACCACTCGTCCCAGTGCCGCAGGGAGGTGAAGAGGTAGTCATTATAGTTGTCGTTGGGGTCACTGCGCGGTACGGCGACGATCGACTCGGTTCCGCTGGGGGCGGTGAGGGCGATGTGGAGGTCGCCGACGTAGTCCGTGGTGGCGTTGACGATCAGCTCGATGCTTTCGATGCGGATGTTCTGGGCGATGGTCACGCCGGCTTGGAAGCCGTTCTCGTCGTTGTCGGGCAGGGGTTGATCAACGATGACGGTGTCGCTGGCAACCTCGATCTCGGGGCCGGCGTTTGTCCAGTTGGTGGCCAGGGCGACCGCCCCGCCGGCGTCGATGGCGCCGAAGCCGTAGTTGTAGTTGACCAGGTGTCCGGCGGCGTTCTCGGTCCAGTCAGGGTCCCCTGGATCGCAGATGCGCGTGGAGTTGATCAGGACATGTTGCACGTCGCGCCAGGTCAGGTTCGGATTGGCCTCGAGCATGAGGGCGATCACGCCGGCGGCCAATGGCGAGGCTGAGCTGGTACCGCCGAAGTACTCGGTGTATCCGCTGTTGCCGGTGGTGGTCGTGATGCGGCGGTCGTTGCCGCTGGATTGGGCTACGGCCAGCATTGATGAGCCGGTTTCGTTGTAGTAGGCGCGGTAGTCGAGGTCGCCGATGGAGCCGATGGCGCAGGTGTAGCGGCTGGAGGCGTAGGGGTCGTACTCAACGCGGTCGTTGGTGCCGCCGTTGCCGGCGGCCCATACATAGATGACGCCCAGGCCGTCGCGGCCGGTGGTCACGCCGTCGGCTATGGCGGCTTTTTCGAGATCCGAGAAGTAGGTGATGCGTCCGTTGTCGGGTGGTCCCCAGGAGTTGTTCTTGATGTCGTTGAGGTCGTTGCGAAAGGCGAACGCGGCGGCGTTGTCGGACTCGAAGCCGTTGATTTGGCCGGAGAGCTGGGCGCCGTAGGCGGCGCCGACGACACCGATTCCGTTGTTGCCGACCGCGGCGGCCACTCCGGCGCAGGAGGTGGCGTGATAGGTGGCGCTACCGCCGGGCTGGGTGGCTTCGGCGTTGTAGTTGGCGGCCAGGTCGGGGTGGTCGTACTGCCAGCCGCCTTCGAGGATGCCGATGGTGACGCCGGCGCCGCTGTAGCCATCGTTCCATGCTCTGGCGATGTCGACGTCGAACTCGGGATCGACCAGGTTCTCGAGGTGCCACTGGTTGGGGAAGAGCGGGTCGTTGGGCGTGCGCAGCTCGGTTGGACGGAGCATGTCGACGTAGGCGTCTTTCACGCGTTTGTCGGCGACGAGCCGCGCGGCCGTTTCCAGGGCGGTTCGCACCGAGGCCGTTGTGACGATCCAGTAGCCGGCGGGGCCGGATTCAGAGACTGTGGCGTCCGTGGGTGTCAGGCTGGTGTCCAGCAGCGGGCTCAGGTCGTTGGTGCGGACGATGACGCGGTTGCTCAGCTTGTAGTCGCCGGCGGGCCCGGGAAGGTAGCCGTACTTGTTGGCGAGGTCTGAGTTGTCGCGCCAGGCCTGACTGATTTCGGCATCGAGGTTGGCAACGTGGAAGGTCTCCACGCCGCGCGGCGTCAGCACGTTGGCGGTGGGGTATGAGGCCGGGTCC
>CAZUCH010000191.1:0-6235 GCA_964619045.1 uncultured Planctomycetales bacterium
CGGTCGGATCGGTCGGCAGCTCGATGATCTGCTCGACGCAGCCGACGTAGAAGTCGTTGCTGCCATTGGGCTCGAAAGTCAGCGTTAGGTTCGCCAGATCGAAGCCGCTCGCGAAGAGCTCGGTAAAGAAGTCCGGGACCTCGGGTGTCGTGAAGCTGCGGCAGTCCGGATCGCTGCCAACGTTCCCAGCCTCATCCTCGGCCTCAACCATGTAGTAGTACGTCGTGTTGTCTTGCAGACCAGCAATCGCTATCGTCGGCGAAGTGCTGTAGCCGGCGCCGACCGCGGTCTCGTTCAGGGCGTCACAGGCCAGGCCGTAGTGTACGATCCCGAAGCACGGCTCGTCCGTATCAAACCCGACCTCCGCGTTGCGCGGCTCGACCTCAATCATGTGAACGTTGGAGATTACCGGGGGCGTGCAGTCGACAACCGCCTGGGCGGTAACCGTTACCTGCTGGCCCTGGCCGTTGTCCAGGTCGATGTACGTCGCGGTGATCGTGTCGCCGTCGCCCACCAGCAGGACGCCGGGAGCGTCCGTCGCGCTGATGACAATCATGGCCTCGAAACGCGAGCGGTCCACGGCGGTCTCGATGCACGTGACGATCTCGCCGGCCGGCTCACTATCCGACGCGATTACGATGTCAACCGTGTCGATGGCGTTCGGATCAAGGTTCGGTCCCAGATCGCGAACGATCATCAGAACTTCGTCCTCGCAGTTGTACTTGCCGGCGTCCAGGTCGAGCCGACCCTCGTCGTCGATGCACAGTTCCAGGGCCCGCTCCACCGCCGCCAGTGCGTCGATGTTGCCCCAGCCGAACTGGTTGTCTTCGCCAGCCGGTCCGAGATCGATGGCCGTGTCGTACAGCACCTGCTTGACTTCGGGTACCGTCAGATCAGGGCACGCCTGGCGAATCAGAGCCACGACGCCATTGACGTGCGGCGACGCCATCGACGTGCCACTCATGGTCGTGTAACCACCGCTCGGTGTCGCCGAGTAAACGTCCACGCCCGGGGCGGCGATGTCAGGCTTGATGGCTACCGAGCCGTCCGGCGTGCAGTACGTCGGTCCCTGCGAAGAGAACGACGCCAGCGGCCACGGGTAGCTGTAGGATTCGCAATCCACCGCCGCCACCGCACACGTGCGATACTCGTCGGTCGCCCGATCGGACGGCCGCCGCAAGCCACTCGTGCCTTCGTTGCCGGCCGAGAACAGGATCACTGTGCCGGCCGCCTCGTTGGCGTCCAGGAAGCTCCAGAAGGTCTCATCGCAAGGCGGATAGCCGTGTCCTGTGGTGACGCCCCACGAGTTGGAGCAGACCGCCGGCACGTCCCAGTTGGTCGCCGGGTTGCCGTCGGGATCGACCATCCACTGGAACGACAAGATGGCGTCGGAGACCGTCTGCGGAATTCCGCCGCCACGGTCGATGGGCGCCGAGGCCATCCATATGGCACCGGGCGCGACGCCGATTTCCTGGCCGGGCGCACCACCACAGACCGTACCCCTTGTGTGCGTACCGTGACCGTTGTTGTCGTAGGGAAAATCGTTCTGGCCACTGTAAGGATCGTACCACGCCCACTCGGGGTGGCCGGCGTAACGCGGATCGGCGACGCCCGCCCAGCGGCTGGCCAGAGCCGGGTGGTTGCCCGCAACGCCGGTGTCCATGTTGGCCACCAGGATGCCAGTGCCGTCATAACCCAGAGCCCACGCCTGTGGGGCGTTGATCTCGACCAGGCTGCTGGTCGCGTCGGTGGGGGCCGGGGCGTCCTTGACCTCGACCGGCGCGATCAGTTCGATCTCGTAGTTGAAGTAGACCTTGCCGACGGCCGGGTGCTTGGCGATCTCCGCCAACTGCTCGGGAGTCGCTTCGACGCGAATCGCATTGGCGATCCAGAACGCCTCGAAGTCATCCACCTTGCCGTCGTCGCGCATTGCGCCCAAGTAATCGAGCAAGTTGCCCTGGGTAGACGCGGCGACCGCTTGCAGCGACGTAACGACCTCTTCGTGCCGCTGTTTGAGCGTGGCTCGCTCGCCGTCAAGGGCGGCAGTCAGCCCGTCGAGGTCCACCTGTGACTCAAGATACACCAACGCCGAGATTGTCTTCCCGGCCGGCTGAGCATTCATGATCTCTTGCAGGTCGGCGTCAATCTCGCCCGCGAAGGCGACGCCTACCATTGCGATCATGGGCACCAGCCCTAATAACATACGCCTGTGTCTCATTCGAAAGTTCCTCCTTGGAGCAAAAAGGTGAGATGAATAGACAATGCAAAACGCTCACCTTCAATCGTTGACGATGAAAGCGAGCAGAGAACGGAAGACATAGCGCGATTCCAAATCCAAGCTGGGCCGTCGCGCCCGGCGCGCAACAAGCCGGCATCGGACAATCTCGATCAAGGGGAGGCTTGGACCCGGCCGGATCGGCCGGAAACTACGTAGTAGTTGCCCGTAACGTACGCAACCATCGGCTGGCACGGCGATTGCCGCCCGGCCACACCATCCAGCGCCTCGCAGCTTTCCTCATCCGAGAACTACAACCTTCACGTTACCCTGCCAGCCCGGACAAGTCAAAACAATTACGCTTCGCCCCCAAATACCGGACGCCGCCAGCAAACGCCCGCCGCATAACCACCGACTACCACAGTAGTTACATCGCCGCGACGACCGTAGGGCGTCTTGACGCACCAATCGCCTACCAACTCAAGACCGAGGCGTCGCCGTCGAGCTTGCCGTCAGCTTGGACGATGCCGTCCCCGACTGAAACCCGCGAACCGTGCTTGCCGTGCTGATCTTCGTGACAGTTATGGACAGATCCTCGCCCTGGAAGAAGTACGGGATCAGCTCGGCGGCCGTGAAATCACGCCTGCCCGTGTCCGTGAACGGCCCATACGTCCGCACGGTCTGCTCGCCGAAGAGCGTCTGAGCGATCTGTATCTCGACTTGCAGGCTGCTGTCGGCCCACGACCACCGCAGTGTGAACCCGGATAGTGCCGCATCGCCGCCGGGGCCGGGCGCGGTGATCCCGAAATCCCGCGGTGCGTCCAACGTCGTCGTCTCTTCGCCCCGCGAGGGATCGCGGGCCGCGATTGCGTAGCTCGAGGCCGAGTCGACCGTGGCCGTATACGCGCCGTCCGTCGGGCCAACAAGCTCGACGCCGTTCACTTTGACATACTGGCCGCTGTCCAATGCGGCCGTCAGTCCCAAGGCGCTCACGATCGACGCGGAGACGTCGGCGGTAGAGTCGCCAACCTCCCGCTCGATCGTGATCGTGGCTCGGAAGTCGCTGAGCGTGTCCCCGCCGGTCCAGCCGGAGGGGTCGATCGTGCATGTGAGCCCCGTGCAAAGAGCCAGTATCGCGCTGAGTGTCGCTGTTGCAAGCAGTTTACGCATGGTCAGTTCACCTCGATTGTAAGCTCAACATCCGCGGTCTGGGCCGGCGAGTCGTCGTCACTGACTTGCAGTGTAAACGTTGCCGTCGCCGCACCAGCCTCGGGCGTGCCGCTGATCGTGCCCGCCGCGCCATCCAGCGTCAACCCCGTTGGCAACGTGCCTGCCGAGAGTGTCCAAGTGTACGTCCCCGTTCCGCCGACGGCTCCGAGCGTCTCGTCGTATTGCACGCCGATCGTGGCGGCGTCCAACGCGGTCGTCACCGTTGCGACCGGGATCACCAGCTTGAACTCCCGCGTGTCGGTCGAAGCCGGATCGTCGGCGTCAGTGACCTTGATCGTGAATGTCGCGGTCAGCGCACCAGCGGCCGGCGTGCCCGTGATGACGCCGCTGTGCTGGTTGAGCCCGAGCGGGTCGGCGTCGCCGCTCGATCCCGGCAGCACGCCGGCTGAAATCTCCCAGGTGTACGGCTGCAACCCGTCGGTGGCCTCGACGGTCATCTGATACGCCTGTCCGATGGGGGCGTCGTCGAGCTCGGTTGTTGTGATAGCAACGCCAACGGGCAGGATTTCGAGAGTCGCGGTTGTGCTAGCCGTTTGCCGAGGGCTGCCGCTGTCGGTGACCGTCCATTCGAGCCGCGCGTCCTGATAATCAAAGTTCTCCAGAGGTTCTAGAGTACCGGTGATACGACCAGTGGCTGTGTCGCACGTCAAAAAGCCGGGCAGCCCGACGATCGTCACGCTGTAGGGCGGCACGCCGCCGGAGATCGTGGGCCCATCATCGTAGGCCACCGACACCCGCGCGGGATCGATCGCACCCTGAATGCCGAGCCGCTTGATCACGGTCAGCGTGTAGACCTGGGAGCCGTTGCGAGGCGGCAGCCCGATACCACCCACGGAAACGGTGAAGTCGAATGTGCCGAATGTCGTCGGAGTTCCGGCGATCACACCGTCACCGCGACTGAGTGCGAGCCCGGCCGGCAAAGTGCCGGACGAGATGTCCCAGCGGAGCGCCGTTGTGGTGTCGGCACTCAGAGCCTGGCTGTAGCTGCTACCCTCGGCGGCGTTGGGAAGCTCGACCGGCACGATGAGCAGGGGCGCCCCGACGCACCCCGGCAGAAGCAGACAAGCGGATAGCAGCAACCATCTGGGTCGCGATCTAAGTCGTTCGAGATTCACGCACATCGCAATTCCTCCACTCGCTGGACGGGCTCACGGTGGACGGCGCCCGACTTCCGCGCCGGAGCAGACACCGTCGGTCGCCACCACCCGCGGCGACCCCTACATGCTCATATGCCGATATTATACCCCAACCAGCCAAACCCCAGGAGTCTCGATACCAAGCGTTTGTGGGACCGGTTTCCAACCGGTCAGATGAGCATGTGCCACGCCCCAACGCCTCTGAACAGCGCCCCGTCCCGTGGGCCAGGTTCCAACCGCCCGCATCCCCATTCCCGGCGACTCAACGTCCCATATAACAGGGGGAGAAAAAGCCTTAATCACCTAAAGGGCGGGGCGGGACGCGTCGATATATTCGGTACGCAAAACCCCTCCTTACTCTCTCACACGCCGAAGCTCGCTCCTCGCGGGCTTCGGTCTTTTGTTGGGACCGTCGCATGCGGCTAACGGCCGTCAATCCCGCTTGAGCCACTCGACCCATAGCTTGCATTTGGGGAAGTCGACCGTGAACGTGCGCATCTCGCGAAAGGCCGGCATCCCTATCAACAGGTCGATCCGCGTCCCGATTATCGGGCTCAACGTCTGGTCCAGAACGTCCAGGGCCAGGCCACCGTACTTCTCGTACTTTCGGCCAGCGAATTCGAAATCCACGCCCGAGCCCAGCGCAATCTCGGGGGCCTCTCCGGAACCGATCCCGAGTCCGACGTCCGCGTCCAGCTTGAGGATCTTGCGGTCTGGGAAAAGCTCATCCAAAAGCGACGTGGACAATACAACCGCATCCGCTCCCGTATCCAGCAGGGCGACCGTTGGCCGACCCTCCAGCGTTAGCGGAACGATCATTTTGGAATCGCCAATCAGCCGTAAGTCCGTCGCCACGCCCGCGGCCGGCTGATCTCCAGAGGGCGACAGCGTGAGCCGGCCGTCGGCCAGATTCATCGTCATGCGACCCTGTGCGAAGATGCCGGTGCCGATGATCCCGTCGGCGGCGCCCACAATGGCGCTGCGTACGTCGAAGGTCCGTGTGATGACTCGGCGGCACTCGATCGAGCCGATCCGTAGCTCCTCGATCAACGACTGGCCGGTGATTTGCTTGCCCGAGACGCCCCGCACACTGGCCTCGGCCACCGATTTCAGCCCGATCTCATCGGCCACCTCCTGGTCCAGCGCCACCATGATGCTGCCGCCGGTGTCCACGATCATCTTGTATGGCCCGTTGCCGTTGATCATCACGTCGCACGCGGGCAGGTTCAGCAGGGCGAGCGCTGAGATTGGCGTGCTGCCGTACTCGCTGATCTGGTTGAGCGGCTCGCTACCGACGGAGTCGAGGAACTTGGCCACGCCGTTGATGGCCTCTCCGAGGTGGGTCTCCGGGTAGCCGTTACGCTCGTCGATCAGCCGCTCGGCGGCGCGCAGCCGGGCCGTGAGGTCCGTCAGCTTGCTCATGGCGAAGCGGACGTCGGCAATCTGGCACAGGTCCTGAGCCGTGAGCGGCTTGAGCTGCTCCAGTTGGTCGGCGAGCTGACCGGCCCGCTGGAAGTCGCAGCGGCTCATGTGGATGGTCATCAGCGAGCGCAGCGCAACGTGGTCCTTGGTTGGAGTGGGCAGCGAAGTAGCCAATTGCTCGGCCTCGATGATCAGTCCAGCGCGCCACAGAGCGCGGACCGCCAAGGCCCGC
>CAZUCH010000192.1:0-1644 GCA_964619045.1 uncultured Planctomycetales bacterium
CCGCATTGAGCCACCGGCAGTGAGGGTACGACCAGCTATCCTCGCCATGCAGCGCCTCCACGAAGCGATCTATGTCATCGACATCCACGGCGCCGCTGCAGTCCAGGTCGCCGGCGCGGGCGGCTTGGCAGACATCCAAGGTGGTCGTCGAACAGGTTCCGTCCCAGTAGCAGCAGGGGCCGACGAGGGCATCGCAAGGCGGATCAAGCTCGGCACACGTGCCGTCATGAAGGAACCGGCCGGCGCATTCGCCCAACTCGACATCCTCCTGGCAGTCTCCAGTCAGATCGTCACAGCAGGCGCCGTAGACCGGCACGCCGTCGGTGGCCAGGCACAGCGAGAGATCGAAGCCCTCGTCCGGTCCAGGATCAGAATCGGCGAACACCAGCGAGTGGCCGTCGCCCTCGTATGAGGCCAGCCAGAGGAACCAGCAGTCGTCGGCACCCTCCCCGACAATGGACGCCCAGCCCTTGCGCAGCACGCACGGCTGCTCGAATTCAACTGCATACTCGAGTACATCGAACGGCAAGCCGTCCAGAATGCCCACGACGGTTCCAGGGATGCTGGCCCAGTAGCTGCACACCTCGGCGCCGGGCTGTCCATCGTCATCCGCGTAGAACCGGATGTCGAACGGCATCGGGTTCTCGGTACACTGGACCCAGTATTGGCTGGACATGTCGTACCAGAGGCTCAGGCCCCAGAAGCGGATCCCCGTGATGCGCTGGGTGCTGATGAAGTTGTCGTGGCGCGCAAGACTGTCTGCGGGCCAGCCACCAGTGTCTGAGAGGGCGGCCACCCAATACTCGAACTCGGGCCCCTGCCCGACAACGACCGTGCCATCGTCCGGGCAGGTCGGCGCATCGTCGGCTGATGCCGGAAACGGCACCGACTTGCCGGACGGGGCGCGTGAGAGGATCACGGAGCCTGGCTCAACGACGCCTGGCGAACCGGGGGGGCCAAGCCGCTCGTTGCCGGCGTTGGCCGCCTGCGGCGATCCGAGAATGGTGATGATCAAGATGCCGGCGGCCAGCAGAACGCCGGGCTTCGCTAATGTTGCTCTTACGTATCGCATTTGGAACTCCTTCGCATCAGGCCAATCGCGCCCACCCGGATTGGCACAAGATGTTCATGATCCTGTCTGGTAGCACTGCAAACTCATACCCGGAGACTCCCGCGCCGGTCCGGCATGCCGGCTCAACGCGCACCGGCCGTTCACCAGCCGTGCGGCGGATGGCAGTTCTTCCCATAAGACCCGTAGCGGATGGGGCGCGGGTGCGGCTGTCCAAAGTGGAGGACCCAGTCCGGATTGATGGCCGCCCAACCGACGCCGCCGAAGGTGCGTGTGTCCCGATAGAGATAGTCGGCGTGGCCGTCCAGATAGCCACAACTGTGTTTCGAGAACTCGCCGTGGCTGCCCATAACTTGGAAGAGATTAGTGGCCGCCTCTCCGTCATGCAGGGCCCAGTCCATCGGGTCTTCGAAGAACATCGTGAAGGTCGAGCTGTGGCTCCGCCTGACGTCCCGTATCAGCGCCCGAGAGATATCGGCCCACGTTCCGGGGGGATTCCAGGGGTTGGTGTCTTCCGTCGGGCCGTACCTGACGTCATAGAGAGCCGCCAGGTTGAAGTGGTAGCTCGTGCCCAC
>CAZUCH010000192.1:1744-6231 GCA_964619045.1 uncultured Planctomycetales bacterium
GGCCGTACCTGACGTCATAGAGAGCCGCCAGGTTGAAGTGGTAGCTCGTGCCCACATCGTCGTAGCTGGCGATTGGCTCTGGGCCCACATCCTCCTCCGCATTGAACATCCGCTGATGCGAGATGGAGTCCGACGGGCACCGGAGCGGCGGCACCTCGGTCCGCTCAATGATCTCATCGCCGTCACGCACGTCCGGCTGGACGTATGCTCCCAGGATGTAGGGATTGAGCGGGCGATCCTGGGCCTCAATGTAAGCATGATCGTTGAGCCAATAGTCATGGCTTGTCTTGCCGCCGTAGGTCCACGTGCTGACGCCCATGGTATGGGAGGAGAGGGTGTAGAGTGGAAAACAGTCGTAATACTCGCTGAGGTACATGTTCGTAGCGCTCATGAGCTGCCGGAGATTCGAGAGGCACTTCTCGACCCTGGCCCGTTCGCCGACGCCGTTCAGCGCCGGGAGCAGGATCGGGATCAGAACGGCCACGACCGTTG
The DNA here is from genome assembly GCA_964619045.1 of uncultured Planctomycetales bacterium. GTDB lineage: Bacteria > Planctomycetota > Phycisphaerae > UBA1845 > Fen-1342 > JANQFV01. Next base: position 2,237 of record CAZUCH010000192.1, read on the forward strand.
TCGATACGAGCAGATCGGCCAGTGTAAACGCCTTGCTTGACCGCGAACGTCTGTTAGTCATGACTCACCTCCTGGTAGGCTCGAAGTAGCTGTCCCGCTCGCCCCAAGCTGATGACCGACCCGCCGCCGCACTGGGGGCGAGACGGCCCAGGCCATCGTTGGCATCAGCAGTGCCAACACAGCCACACAACATCGGATTCCTCGTTTCATCAGAACACCTCTTTCTGGCAAGAAACACGTATGAGATAGAAGAGAACGAGAGAAGACGCGACGCGGACCGAGCGGCTCGCCGCCTCGGCACACGCCGTCATTGGTCTGGGTTGTGGGTGGTCCGCCGGCGTGAGGGCTCCTATCCGGAGCCGCCGTGCGGGGCAAGGCAAGTTGTTGCTGCGGCTGGCGCCTGTCATAACGACCACCTCCACATGGTGGAGCCTATGCGCCCAACGCAGACCCAGGCGTGCGATGCGCCGATGCGCACCTCGACGGCGCCGGCTGGTCGTGCCGATGCCGGGAACCCTCCGGTCCCTCGCCACATAAAGTTTGGCAGTGCCCAGGTGTCCAGGCAAGCCCGATAGGGCCGGCTATCCGGGATGCGTGACAGAATCGGCGGCCCCCTTTGGCGCCGGTGGTCCGGCGAACCTACCCCTCTATGTGGCCGGGTCTGTCAAGGGTCGGGGCGGATGGAGATATGCGTCCAGCATTCCTGGAGTTCGTATCTCTTCGAGGAAGGAGTGGCCGCGTCCCCGCCACGAACCCGATCTCACACTACAATCCGCGCCCGCGCAATTCACGGGCAGGACAGTATTGGCTGCACGCCGGTCAGTCAGGGTTTCACCGCACGGATTCCAATGCCCCGGATGTTGACCGTGAGGGTGCCCGTAACGCCCCCCACGCGGCCCAGGAATTCGAGCGTGTTGCGGACGGGCTGGTCACCGACGATGTCGATCACGTCGCCCGCGCTGATATCGGCCAGGTCGGCGGGACTGTCGGGGCGAACCTCGAGCACAACCACGCCAGTCAGTTCATCGCCGTCCGTGTCCATGTGTCGACGCGAGTCGGTGGACAGATCGGTCAGCCGCAGGCCGCGCCAGGAGATGGCCGCGCCGCGCATCCAACTCACGCGGCTGACGTCACGCGGGCGGACGTCGATGGAGACAGCGGCGGGCACGCCGTCACGCAGCAGGTTCAGGCTAACGGGCGCGTCGATCGGCGACTGGCCAACCAGATCGGCTAGCTGCGCCGGGCCGGCCACGGGTTGCCCGTCGTATTCGGTAATGATGTCGTCGACGTTGATCCCGGCGTTAGCGGCGGGACCGTCGGGATCGACGCGTTGCACGACCACTCCGCCGCCAACGCCGAGCAATTGCCGTTCGGCTTGATCAGGTGAGCGAACGGTGAGGCCAACGTACCCGTATTCGATGTGTTGCCCGGAGCTGAGCGTTTCAATCAGGCGCCGTTTGATGGGGGTCAGGGGGATGGCGAACCCGATGCCTTCGTCGGCCGGGGCGCGTGTGTGCATCGCCGTGAGGATTCCGACCATCTCGCCGTGCAGGTTGAAGAGTGGGCCGCCGGAGTTGCCGGGGCTGATGGGCGCCGTGACCTGGATCATGTCGTTGTAGAAGCGGTCGTCGACCTCGCCGAGCCCGGGCAGTTGGCGGCCGAGGTTCGAGATGATTCCGACCGAGACGCACAGTTGCCCATCCAGAGCCAGACCGAACGGGTTGCCGAGCACGACAATCCACTGTCCTCGCGCAACACCGCTCCAGTCGCAGAGGGTGGCCGCGGGCAGGTCGTCGCGCGCGATGCGCAAGATGGCCAGGTCGCTACGAGCGTCCGATGCCACAACGGCCGCCGTCAGTTGCTGCCCATCGTGGCAGAGTACGTTGATATCCTCGGCGGATTGAATGACGTGCTCGTTGGTCAGGATCAGGCCCCCGTCGCCGATGACCGTGCCGCTGCCGTTGACGACGACGGTCTGCTCGTGGAGTTCGTCCGCGCCGTCGTTGCCCGGCAGGCTGACCGTTGCCAAGCGTCTCTGGGCACGTATGCCGACCACACATGGCGCGACTTGTTCGACCACACCCTGGAACGCACGTTCCAGGCTCTCCAAGCCCGCGGCCGCGCCGGCGCTACTCGACGTGCCCGCCAGGCCGTCCTGGCCCACCGAGCGTGGGGCGGCCAGCAAAGCCAGCCCCGCCACAAGGGCCATGCCCCACCAGTGTCGCCGCGCAGACCAGCCCGAGTGCATGGGATGCACCGGATGCGGACAAGCTGTGGATACCGGTTTCATCCGGCGGATCCTCGAAACGCAAAAACCAGCGCCGAGTGCCCACGTGGCACGCAGCGAACTGGGTACACGATCCGCACCTGTCTTCGGCCGGTTACGCACGCCGCATCAGACGGCGCCGCCCAGGTGGGTGGCACGTGCGCTTGCGCGCCCCGCGGCGCTACTTCTTACGGGACTCTGCGACGACGGTCTTGCGGCCCGCCGGCGCGGCGATTCGGGCGTCCTTCTTACTAGCGGGCTCGGTCGCGGTCTGAGCGTCCGATTCGGCCGGGGCCGGATCCTCGGGCGGTTGGGGCAGCTTGGCCGCCAGCGTTTTGGCGCGAATTTCCTTGAAAACGTCCGGATTGTCGCGGAGGAACTGGCGTGCGTTATCGCGCCCCTGGCCCAGACGGGTCTCGCCGAAGCTGAACCACGTGCCGCTACGGCTGATGATGCCGCACTCGCCGGCCAGATCGAGGACGTCCGATTCGGCGCTGATGCCGCAGTCGAAGAGAATCTCGAACTCGGCCTGACGGAAGGGCGGGGCCACCTTGTTCTTGACGACCTTACCACGAACGCGGCTACCGATGACTTGGTCGCCATCCTTGATCATTCCGATGCGGCGGACGTCGATCCGAACGGAGGTGTAGAACTTGAGCGCTCGGCCGCCGGGCGTTGTTTCCGGGCTGCCGAACATGACGCCGATCTTCTCGCGGATCTGGTTGATGAAGATGACGCTGGTGCGGCCCTTGGAGGCGATGCCGGTGAGTTTGCGCATGGCCTTGCTCATCAGACGAGCCTGGAGGCCGACCTGTTGGTCGCCCATCTCGCCTTCCAACTCGGCGCGCGGAACCAGGGCCGCGACGGAGTCAACGGCGATGATGTCGAGCGCGTTTGAGCGCACCAGCAGATCGCAGATTTCGAGAGCTTCCTCGCCGCAGGATGGTTGGTTGATCATCAGCTCTTCGAGGTTCACGCCCAGGCGTTTGGCCCAGGTGGGGTCGAAGGAGTGCTCGACATCGATGAAGGCCGCGGCCCCGCCGGCCCGTTGAGCTTCGGCCAGGATATGCAGGGTGAGCGTGGTCTTGCCCGAGGATTCGGGGCCGAAGATCTCGACGACTCGGCCGCGCGGAATGCCGGCCCCGCCCAGGGCGATGTCGAGCGAGAGACAGCCCGTGGAGATGCCGTCGACAATGGGGCCATGCCTTTCGGACAGGTACATGATGGCGCCCTTGCCGTAGGACTTTTCGATCTGCTGAACGGCTCGCCCCAGCGCCTCCTCGCGCTTTGATTCCCTCGGATCAGTCACGCTTGACTCCTTGGCCACACCAGTTTTCTTCGCCATGTCCGCATCCTCGCCATGCCCGGGCCGATGTGTTCGCGCGATTTGCCCAACCCGCGTTGTGCGACCGCCACGATCACCAACTCACCATCGAGTATACAAACAAACCCCTAACGGTCAAGGGCCGGCGCGGGTAAATCGAGGCCGGGGACCAGCTCGCGGGGCATGCCGATGTCCACGGGAACCACACGACCGACCACCGAGTGGGCCGCTGCCGCCTCGAATCCGACTTTGGGGGCCACCATCGTGATCGTGGCAGCGGCTCGAAAACAGGGCTCATGAACCGCGCCGCTGTCTCCATCCAGCCCGGACGGAATGTCGATGGCTATCCGCCGGCCACGCGGGGCGGCGTTGGCCAGCTCGATCAGCTTCGCCGAGACGCCACGC
>CAZUCH010000193.1:0-6215 GCA_964619045.1 uncultured Planctomycetales bacterium
ATGCTCGGCGGCTCCTGGCTCAGGGGTTATTCCTGTCCCGGTTCCGATTGTCCGGATTGGCAGGGCGACACCTGTTCTGATCCAATCGTGGTCAACCTGCCGACTGACATCCCGTTCGGGAATGAGGATTACCAGTACTTCGGGGATGCCTACAACGGCGTGACCTGCCTCGAAAGCGACGGCGGCCAGGACGCCATCTACGAACTCGTGGTCACCGCCGCCGTTTGTGTTGACATCAGCTTACTTGTCTCCGGGAGGCCTTCGGCCGGGATGGCGATCGCCGAGACCTGCCCGCCGGTGGATGCGTGCATCTTCGACCACAGCAAGATCGAGAACCTGGTGCTTGCGCCAGGCGTGTACTACTTGATGGTGGACGTAGGGACCTCGGGCCCCTATGGCGATACCAGCGGTCACTGGCTCATAATCGACGCCTGCCCAGCGAGCCCCTGACGGCCCCGGGCACTCGGATGGCCACACGCTGTGCCGGTGGCTCGTTTGGCGCCGGCGGGCTGATCGAGCTCGCCGGCCTTGCCGCCAGCGCATCAGAGGCCTGCGTGATAGGGCGTGGTGTCCAAAAACTCGAACGCATCCAGCCGATTCGTGAAGCGGCGTCCGGGTTGCAGAGCAGGAAAGGCGCAGGTCCTTTGCGACCAACGAGGGTGGAGTTTTCGGTAGGCACAACCGGCGACAGAACGAATCCTATTCAAAACCATGGTTGAAACTGCTACACTCTGAATTGCCGGGCCACTCATATCACGGGCGCATGAAGGTCAGGAGCGCCCCAAGCCAGGCCCGTCAAGACTGCCAGGAGCGGCTCGTCATGGTCGATGGTCGAGAAGGATGGCAACAGCGATACGCGGACAAGATCGCCACACCGGAGCGCGCCGCGGCTTGTGTCCGGCACGGCCAGCGGGTGTTTCTTGGGTCCGGGGCCGGCCAGCCGCAGACAATCGTCGACGCTTTGTCCAACCGGACTGACATCGTCGACACTGAGATCGTGCATATCCTCACGCTCGGATTGGCGACTTACGCCAATGCCGAAATGGGCCACCGGTTCCGTCACAACGCCTTTTTCATCGGGCCGAATGTCCGCGAAGCCGTCGCCCAGGGCCGCGCCGACTACACGCCGATGTTCCTGTCCGAGATACCGCGGCTGTTTCGCAGCGGGCGCGTGCCGATAGACGTGGCGTTCATCACGGTCAGCCCGCCTGACGAGCATGGCGTGTGTACGTACGGGGTGTCGACCGACATAGTGAAGAGTGCGGCGGAGTCCGCCCGCATGGTAATCGCCGAGGTCAACGCCCAGATGCCGCGCGTTCACGGGGATTGCCAGATCCACGTCGACGACATCGCTCTGCTGGTGCCCAGCGACCTGCCGGTGCTGGAGGCTATCCAGGGCGCGCCGGACGAATTGTCCCGCAAGATCGCCAAGCACGTCGCCGGGCTGCTTGAGGATGGGGCCACGCTGCAACTGGGCATCGGGAAGATTCCCGACGCAATCCTGCACAACCTGGAGGGATTCAAGGATCTGGGCATCCACACCGAGATGTTCAGCGACGGCATCATTCCGCTGGTTGAAAAGGGGGTGATCACCAACGCCCGGAAAACGTTGCACCCCGGGAAGATCGTGGCGAGTCTGGCCATGGGCTCGCGCAAGCTGTACGACTTCATCGACAATAACGCGCTGGTCGAGTTTCATCCGACCGAGTACGTCAACGATCCCTTCGTCATCGCCCAGAACGACAAGATGATCTCGATCAACGCCGCCATCGAGGTCGATCTGACCGGTCAGGTCTGCGCCGACTCGCTCGGCCCGTTGTTTTATAACGGCATCGGGGGACAGGTTGATTTCACGCGCGGCGCGGCGCGCTCCAAGGACGGTAAGGCCATCATCGTTCTGCCGTCGACTGCCGCGGGCGGTACAATCTCGCGCGTTGTTTCGCACCTCAAGCATGGGGCCGCCGTAACCACCAGCCGGGCTGACGTCCACTACGTGGTGACCGAGCATGGAGTGGCCCACCTGCATGGGAAGAGCATCCGCGAGCGGGCCATGGCCCTGATCGAGATCTCCGACCCTCTATTCCGCCCCTGGCTGCTAAACGAAGCCAAGGAGCGCAAGCTGGTGTATGCCAACCAGATCGAGCTGACGGTTACCACGCCGATCTATCCGTCCGAGTTGGAGCGCTGGATCGACTTGCGGGGCAAGCGGCGAGTGTTCATGCGACCGGTGAAGCTGACCGATGAGTCGCGTCTGCGGGAGATGTTCTACAAGCTCTCCGACCAGTCGGTCCATGACCGGTTCTTCCGCGCGATCGAGGCCATGCCGCATGAGCAGTTGCAGGAATTTCTGCGGGTCGACTACGCCGCCGACATGGCCATGGCCGTGCTGACTGACTCCTCGGATGAGGCTGATCTGATCGGCGTCGGCCACTACAGCAACGATCCGCAGACCAACCTGGCGGACTCAGCCTACCTGGTCCGCGACGATTGGCAGGGCCGAGGCATTGGCACTCTCCTGCTGAATGCCCTGATCGAAATCGCCCTGGCGCACGGCATCAAGGGGTTCACCGCCGACGTGCTCGTGATCAACTCGGGCATGCTGCGCATTTTCCAAAAATGCGGTTACGGTGCCCAGATCCAAGTGGATGAGGGCGAATGCAGAGTGACAATTCCGTTTGACATACGCACGCCCCCAGGCCCGCGCCGCCCCAAGCCCCAGCCGAAGGCGGAGGCTTGAGGCGGCGGATGCGTCGGGTCGATGACCCGACCTACATGGCTACATGGCTAGGGCCGCGCCCTCGCATTTCCGTGTGTATCTCAATCGCCGGGGCATCACAACGTGCCTCATCGCCGTTTCGGTAGGTCGGGTCATCGACCCGACACTCATTCTACAGCCCCAGCACTTTGGCGGTCTGGGCGAAGACGGCGTCGGGGCGTTCGACGACGGTGATACCGACTTCTTCCATCGCCTTGCGCTTGTAGGTGTAGGTCTCCTGCTCGTTGCGGATCATGGCGCCGGCGTGACTTTGGGCGACGCCCGCCTTGGTGAACATCCCGCCGAGGAAGACGATGATCGGCTTGGTGATTCGCTCCGACTTGACCGCCGCGGCCAGGTCATTCTCTTGGGTGCTGCCGGTTTCGCCATAGGCCACGATCACCTTGGTGCGTTCGTCCTTTTGGAAGGCCAGCGCCGCGTCGAGCATGGTTACGCCGGGCATGGGATCACCGCCGGTACACATCACCGCACTGACGCCGGGATACTTGTCGCCCCACAGCGGGCCGAAGCTGCCGTCTTCATGCGGGCCGGGCAGGTTGGGTCGGCAGTGGAAGGCGCCGAGCAACTGCGACAGCCCGCCCGAACGCGAGATCACGCCCACGCAGCCGGGCAAGTAGTTCTTCTTAGCCCAGGTCGCGCTGCCGCCGATCAGGCCGAACAGATAGCCGGACGTATCGAGCATGCCGACCGTGTTGGGGCCGAGATACGTGCAGCCCTTGGCCTTGGCGTACTCCTTGAGCACCGCCTCGTCCTGGGTGGCCACGCCGTCGGCCGTGAGCACCGAGAACTTGAGCCCGGCATCCATGGCGTCCATCGCCGCGGGTCTGATACCCCCGGCCGGGACGTACATCACGGCGCAGTTCAGCTCTGGGATAGCCTTGACGGCCTCTTTGGCGTCGTTGAAGATCGGCCTGTCGAGCACCTCCTGCCCACCTTTGCCCGGCGTGCAGCCGGCGAGCACCTTGGTGCCCATCTTCATCATCATCTTGCTGCAGCCTTGGCCTTGCTTGCCCGTCATGCCGACGACCAGAACTTTGGGCTCATCGATGCCGACGAGATGCTTCAGGATACCGTTCATCAGTCCACCTCCGGCATATCGAGCTTGATGCGGAGCTCACCGTTGCCATCGAGCAGCGAGACTACCTCGCACATCAGACAGCCGATGCAGCGCTTGCCCTCCGTCGGCTCGACGGTGCGCTTCTCGGCGTTCCAGGAAAGGAAATCGTTGGGACAAGCGCCGACGCAGGGCGGAGCTTCGTCCTTGTCCCACTTGTCCGGGTAGTAGAAGAAGTCACCTGGTGGCACGCTGACGCTGAAGCTGGGTTCGCCCTCGGGCTGTGGCTCGGGGGTCACCTTGACACGCTTCTTGACGGCCATCGCCGCAATGTCGTCCACCATTGCGTTGGGGAACACATGGGGCAGGTAGGTCTTGACCTTGACCGGCAGGCTCGCGGCTATCTTCTCGATCAGGTCGCGGCCCTTGTCCTCATCCGTCCCGCCGAAACGCAGTAATGCCGGCAGCGGCGTCGCGCTCTCGCGCAGGCCCTTCCACATGGCAGCCGCAAGGTGGTGCTGATTCTGGAAGCCCATGCCCGATCCGGTGAGGAGCAGCACTTGGGAGTTCTCCATCTCCAGAATGGCCCGCAGCACGCGGTAGCTCTTGAAGGCCGACAGGCCGCCGGACGTGTCGGACTCGTTCATTGTATAGATGTCTTTGCGTGCCCCGGTGGTCATCTCCCAGAGCATCTTGCCGCCGCCGCCGCACAGATTGGTGGCCACGCGCCAGGCGCCCTCGGGCACCGGCTCGCGGTTTTCGCGGATGAAGCCTGTTCCGGCCGGATCGCCTTGGTTGACCTTGTCCACCAGACGCTCTAGGCGGGTTTTGTCCTGCTTCGCGGCCGGCGCTGTGGCGAAAAGCTCGATGTCCTTCTTGCCGACCGCGTGCTGCTCGAACTCGGCGCGGCAATCCACGACCAGCAGAGATCCGTCTTCCAGCACGCCAATGGGGTTGGCTTCTAGCACGACCAGCTTGTATCGCGCGTAGGTCTTGATGAAGCCCTCCAGGAACTTGCCGATTGTCTCGGCGTTGTCCACCTTGCCCAGCTTCGCCACCAGATCGTCAGCACTGGGCAGGTTGAGCAGGGAGAACGGGATCTTATGTAGACTCTCGGTGCGCTCCTCGACTCCCGAGCCTCCCTCGGTCGAGAACAGCAGCACGCCGTGCGGCAACTCCTCGGCGTTGCCGAAGTCCAGCATGCAGGCCGCGTAATACTCGCCGGTCATCTTGACGGCATTCGCCACTAGCACGCCTTCGGCCTGTCCCCAGGAGCCGGGGGCCAGGAGTTCCTTCAGGCCGTTCTCCAATTGCTGCTTGCTGTCACAGCGGCGCACGAGGCCCTGGGCCGCTCGGCTGGTGGCGCCGGGAATCTGGGCCTTGAGGTAGATCGGTGGCTCGGCCGGCGGGTCCGGGAGTTCGGCCCCGGCCGCCACGAACACGCCCGCGACCAGCGGTACCCCCTCGTTTTCAAGGAGTACTCGCGTCTTGTATTCAGGTAGGGCTGACATAATCTCTCCTAGTGCATCGCCATGTCTCGTTTTACGGGTAGCGTCGGCGTCTCGCCGGCACCGTTCCAGGCAGCAACGTACCGGCGGGACGCCGATGCTCCCCTTACCTTGGATAATTCCGATCGGCCTTGCCCTCGTAGACGGCGTCGCCGAAGTTGATTCGCCGCATCGGGCGTTGGGTCGCGATCTCCTCGAAGTAATGCGCCGAGAGACCGGCCAGACGGCCGAAGACGAACAGCGCCTTCGCCAGATCGATGTCCACGCCCATGTCGGCGACGATCGCCCCGATCACGCCGTCTACATTGATCGGCAGGCTCTTGCCGCTGGCCTTCTCGAAGATGTCGGAGATACACTCCGAAACATCGACACACTTGCCGGCGAGGCCGTATTCCCTGACACGCTGCCAGAGCACGTCACGCCGCGGATCCTGGCTATGGACGCGGTGCCCCAAGCCCTGGATGCGTTTCTTGGTCTCGCTGTATTCGAGGATCAGTGCTTCGGTCGCCTGCTCGATGGACAGGCTCTCCTTCTCAGATTTCGCCACGATCTTCTGGAAGACCAGAGCGGCCATGCGACCCGCGCCGCCATGCACGTCGGTGATCGCCCCCACGCCGCTGCATAGCGACATGGCATAGTCGGCCCGTACCGACGCGGCGATCATGCCGGCCTGCGCCGAGGGCGGGGTCACGCCGTGGTCCACGCAGGCAACAACCATGGTCTCGATCATCAGCCCGCGTTTGGGGTCGACCTGCTCCTCGCCGGTCACCGCTCGATAGATGAGGTTGCCGAAGGGCTCGTCGGCCGTGGCCTTGTCGAGGGCGGCCTCGTTGCCCAGCAGGTAGGCCAGGTAGCGGGCGAAGCGGCCCATGGCGAA
>CAZUCH010000194.1:0-6209 GCA_964619045.1 uncultured Planctomycetales bacterium
CCTCGTTGATGTTCATGTTCTGCGAGGTGCCGGCGCCGGCCTGGAACACATCCACGACGAACTGGTCGGCGTACTTCCCCCCCATGATGTCTTCGGCCGCGGCGACCAGCGCCTCACCAATCTCCCGCTCAAGGGACGCGGCTGCCACGTTCGCCTTGGCCGCGGCCCGCTTGATGACAGCTTGGGCGCGAATGAAAGCTATCGGCAGCCGTAGGCCGCTAATCGGGAAGTTCTCCAACGCCCGCTGTGTCTGTGCTCCGTAGTATGCCTGATGTGGAACACTGACTTCGCCCAACGTATCGCGCTCCGTTCGGTATTTCATGTCATGCCATCCCGTTCATCCTGAGCCTGAATCCCGCCGTCTCTCCAATCACGAGAATCGAGACGTCATGCAAGCCAACTACCCCTTGAACGAATTGATGATCTCCTCGTTAGAGGGCCTGCCACGGCGGGCAAACACGATGGTCCCCTCCTTGTCGATGCCGTACACAGTTCGCTTCGTCATCAGCATCCCCCTGCATCCATAAGCCGAAATGACCTTCTTGTCACGGTCCACTAGCAGAGGAAACGGGAGACTGTGTTTACTGATGAACTTCCCGTGCGACGCAGAGTCTTGTGGATTGATGCCGAAAACGACCGTGTCGTTATCGGCAAAGACCTCGAACTGGTCGCGGATTGCGCAAAGCTGCGCGGTACATCCCGGCGTGCTGTCGCCGGGATAGAAGACGAGCACGACATTTCTCTGCGTTTTGAACTCCTCCAGGGTGACCAGATTCCCGTTTTGATCCCTGAGGGAGAAAGCAGGCGCCTTGTCGCCGACGCTTAACAGATGTGACGCCATGGATCGTTTTTCCTCCGTATCAGCGCCCGGTGTCGTGCAGGCCCGCGCGGTGTTGGTCGATTTCGAGCTACACAAGCGCGTCTCTTGATAGGCGGCGGCGATCTTCCCGATTGCCACAAGGAAGGCCGCTGTTCACAGGTCCGGAATCTCGTTCCGGGCGCGCATGTCCTCGTCCATCTCCTGATAGGCAGGGCGCATTGTATCGCCGAGGCCGGAGCGCACAAGGTCGAGCTCGTTTGCGCCGTGTAGCATCCTGTCTCGGTGGATGTCCTGTACCCGTGTTGAGTGGATCGATGATCCGCAGTCGTCAGCGCGCAGCGGGGCGTGAACCGGACGCTTGCCGTACACGAAAGAAGGCATGAGAGCGGCCGGCTGGTTGACGGTCAGTATGCCTCGCGCGCTTGTTAACGCGCTCATCCAAGTGGAACGGAACGGGAGCATGCCCTTCGGACATGATCGGTCTCCCACACCTGGGAGGAGCGCAGCGCCCGTGCTAAGATAAAGCATGGCCAAATCCGACGATTCCAGCCGTGCTAGGTATGAACAATACCGCCGACAACTCCGCACGACCAAGCCCCGCAAGGCCGCGACCCCAACCAATGGCCACGGGCGAGGACGCGACGATTCCGCCGCACGCGGGCCAGCGGATTCTCATCGCGGTCAGTCCCACACCGCCCGCGTCCAAACCGCCGAGGTCAAATCGACCCATCGCGGCCGGAGCTTCGTCGCATTGTTCCGCGCGTTCTGGGGCCTCCTACACGGGCACCGGCGAACGCTCAGCTTCACGCTCGCCATGCTGAGTGTCTCGACGCTGCTCGGCCTCGTGCCGCTCTATGGCACGAAGCTGGTTGTCGACAATGTGCTAGGCGGCCGGCCGCTGCCGACCGGCGTCGCCGACCGCGTCCACCTACCGAGCGACCCGAGCCGGCTACTGGCGGTGATCGCCATCGGCATGGTTGTCATGTCGGTTGCCTCGCTGGGCGCAAGCCTGTGGGGCCGATGGCAGGCGACCCGCGTTTCCAAACGCGTCGCGGTCTTCGCCCGACGAAAGCTGTTTGATCACGTCGTGCATCTGCCGCTACACCGCATCTACCAGATCAAGAGCGGCGGCGTGGCCAGCGTCCTTCGCGAAGACGCCGGCGGCATCGGCGATCTGGTCTTCTCGATGGTCTACAATCCCTGGCGGGCGATCATTCAACTGCTCGGCAGCCTGTTCGTGCTCATGTTCGTCGATTGGCGGATGCTCCTCGGTTCACTGGTGCTGATTCCGACGGTCTGGTACACGCACCGCACCTGGGTCGCACGCATTCGGCCGTTCTGGCGCGACATCCGCACGACGCGGCAGTCGATCGATGGCCAGGCGACTGAGTCGTTCGGCGGCATTCGAATCATCCGCGGCTTCGCCCGTGGCAGGACCGAAACGGCCCGCTTCACCACCGGTAATCACTTCATGGCGCGGCAGGAACTGTTCGCATGGTGGTGGATGCGCGGTGTCGACGCGGCGTGGGGCGTCCTGATCCCGCTGGCGACGGCAATTCTGTTGTGGTACGGCGGCTCACGCGTGCTGGCGGACGCCGCGCTCGTCAAACAGGGCGCGATGATCGCGAGCCAGGCGCTGACCGTTGGCGATCTCGTAGTGTTTCTTGCGTACCTGACGGCCATGCTTGGACCCATCGCGACGCTCGCGCAAAGCGCAACGACCCTTCAGAACGGCCTGGCGGGGCTCGATCGCACGCTCGATCTCCTGGCCGAACCGATCGACATGCCGGCCCGCGCTGACGCGATCATCCTTGACCGACACGGTGTCGACGGCCGCATCACGCTGAAGAACGTCGAGTTCACTTACCCGGGCTCCGATGCGCCCGTCATCAGGAGCGTCAGTGTCGACGCCGCGCCGGGCGAGACAATCGCACTCGTCGGACCAAGCGGCGCAGGCAAGACGACGCTCTGTAACCTGATCGCGCGCTTCTACGACCCGCAGGGCGGACGGGTCGAACTCGACGGCACCGACCTGCGCGACATCGACGCGGAGAGCTATCGACGGCTCCTCGGCATCGTCGAGCAGGATACGTTCCTCTTCGATGGCACGATCGCGGAGAACATCGGCTACGGCAGGCGTGAAGCGGCACGAGAAGAGATCATCGGGGCCGCACGAAAGGCAAACGCCCACGGTTTCATTGTCGATCTGGAACACGGCTACGACACGCTGATCGGCGAGCGCGGCGTTCGACTCAGCGGCGGCCAGCGCCAACGGTTGACGATTGCCCGGGCGATCCTCGCCGACCCGAAGATCCTGATCCTCGACGAGGCGACGAGCAATCTCGACACCGAAAGCGAGCGGATCATCCAGGCGAGCCTCCGCACCCTGATGTCGGGTCGAACGAGCTTCGTCATCGCCCACCGGTTGAGCACCGTCGCCTCCGCACACCGCATCGTCGTCATCGAAGCCGGCCGCATCATCGAAGAGGGAACGCACGAAGAACTGATGGCCCGTAGCGGTCCCTATCGGCGCATGGTCGAGTTGCAGACTAGCCCCGTGGAGTCGGATGAGGTGGTGTCCTCGAGTGATGCTACGTCCTGAGCACAGCGCTGGCCAGGTGAACGTTAACAGAAAACTCCGGACAAAAGAAATGGCGGAAAACCGGATTGGGCTAAGTTGTTGCGGGGGCTGGGGTTAGGTGGGGAGAGAGCGGCGGGGGAAATGGCGGCGCAAGTGGGGGTAAATGCGGGCTATATCAGGTGTTATGCGCCGAAAGCGGCGGAATGCGACATCGGCGGCGGGCGCGCCGACGATCGGCGCAAAACATCGAACAACGAACGCGGTTCCTGATGCGTGAGCGGGGTTTGTGTCGCATCGTGTCTTACGACATTTTGGATCGCACTTGATAGTCAAACAACCAATAAGAGGCGGCGGGGTGTGTGACGGGTCGGGCGGGTCGAGCGGCGTCCGAACGGGGTTCGAAGGGAGTTCGGACGCCGATCGGGCAGCGGTTGGTCGCGGCTTGGTCGGGAGGACACCGGGTCGCTACTTCTGCTTCTCGGCCTTGGCTGCTTCCATCCGCTCCCGCCGTTTCTCCAGCTTCGCGGGGTTGACGTAGAAGTGGTCAAACATCAGGCCGATGATTTCGAAGCACCAGTCAACGTCATCCTGCTCCACTGTCAGGTGCCCGCCAGTCGAATTGAACCACGGATGTGCGGCACGGTTGCGGCATTGGAGCAGCCCCTCGAACTGGCCCGCAGCATTGTCAGGGAGCTTCTTGGCTTGCACAGCGGCGTCGTACTGGACACCGAGCGTCTTCGTGCCGTCAGCGTCGCACATGGCAATCAGGATCGTGCTGGCGCAGCGGCCGAGTAGCATCGCTGCCGCCTGAAGGCTGTGCGGCTCGCAGGCGACGGCCTCATCGTAGTCTCGTGCCAGGTCGGCGTCCGCGTGGCGGACGGCTTCGTGGGCCAAGTCACGAGTCTGGGCGACAGGAAACAGAATGCGAACGCAATCCTCCGGGAGTTGGTCACTAACAGTCTTGTTGGCGGCGACCAGGACCGGGCGCCCCCGGACGACGCGTCTCATGAGTCTAATGGGTTGGCCACATGATCTGCAGTACACGACGTCCAGCGTGTGATCGATGTGGGCGTCAAGGCCGCTGAACCGCTTCAGGACCTCCCACCTAACGTTCGGCGATGAGCCGGGCTGGTCGAATGAACACGACTTCCCGCCACAGTTCGGACAGTCTACTGTGTCGTTCTGGTGAGGGAATTTCATGGTCGCCTCCTCATGTGCAAGGGGTTCACTGGCCTGTTTGGTCCGTGGGCTGCGTGGGGTTGCCGGCGCTGGAGGCCGGGTCAAGGCCGATGTCCTTACGCGATTCGGCGTAGGCGGGGTGGAGCGGAGGGGCGGACGATGCGACGGACTGGAGCAGTTCCACGAAGCCGGGAGACGAATCGAGCGACTTGGCGCCTTCCATGATCCGGTCCCACGCGTTGTGGTGGGCCAATGACTCAACATGGCGGCGGATTTCGTCCGCGACCAAGCGGTGGACCAAGCTCGCCGGCCGCTGCAATGGGACGGATGTAAGGGGCGGCTGGAAAGCGTCCGTGAGTAGGGCCGCCTCGGCTTGTTCGGCGGTCGCGCCCTGGGAGATCGATCGATCGCACAGAAGCCGCCAGGATCGCAGGTCGGTTCGGACGTGGGAAGCAAAGCGGCTCGGGGCGATCTTGAGGAGCGGAAACTGGTCGAGGAAAGCCGCTCGGTCAAGCGAATCGAAGACGCTGTCGAGTTCGGGCGAGAGCGGGACAGGCCACGTGGGGATTTCGAAGCGAAGACCCCGTCGGGCGTGCGTCAGGGCGGTATGGCGTGGTCGGGCGGGCGTTATGCCAGTGGTGAGACGCCCAGGGTTGACCAGTAGATCATCCAGTTCGTGGAGCGACAGGCCGCGTCTGACGCGGTCATAGAGCTTGCGCTGGACGGGCTCGCCGTGGCGGGCGTAGCGCAGACGCATCGACAGCTTCTCGAAACGCCATGTCAGACAGGCTTGATAGAAAGCCTGCGGGAACGCCAGAACCGCCAGGCGATGATCGACGATCATGCCGTCAATGTAGCTCATAGCGTCGGACTCAGAGAGGCCCGGGTCTCGAAACGACAGCAGGACGGGCAACAGGCTTCGGTCGTGGGAGTAGCTCTCGGGATGCGGGATTGTCTGGGCGCCGTGCATGACCGACGCGAACTGCGATAGCTGTGCGTGACCGAGCATGGCCGTCTCGGCGGTGACGTCGTGGAAGGTGCTTTCCAGGCTGCGAACCAAGCCGCGTGGCCGCTTCTCCGTCGCGACATCACAGTAGAACGCCTGGACGTCCACCGCTTCAGCAGCCCGGCGCATCATGGCGGCCGCGTCGCTGCTGGCTGACTCCAGACGCTCGGAGAGCTTGCCGGATGGAAGTAGGAAGTGGTTGACAAGCGCGTAGGTGAGCAGTGGCCACGCGTCTCGGCGCGCGGCTTTGGACTCCGGAGTCGCGGCGGGGTCGGGCTCGATGCCAGCCAAGCGGCGGAGTTCGGATGCTTCCCCATCGCCAAGTGAGAGCGCCTCGGCGATCGCGGATAGAACCTCTGGGCGCGGTCGGTGCCGCCCACGCTGAACATTCCTGACCTGATTTACAGACAAGCCAGCGGCACGCGACGCGGCGGCGGCAGACAGGCCACGGTCACGGCAGATGCGGGTCAGCAGCGAGCCTAGTTCCTTTGGCCGGTACATGACGTGCGATCCTACATCACAAATTGTTGTGAGCAAGTCAGAAAATGGGCTTGACAGGGGCGTGGGGCGGACTACGATGTGTGTGAAATCGCAATTCACTGTGATTTGTGATACAGGCAAGT
>CAZUCH010000195.1:0-6192 GCA_964619045.1 uncultured Planctomycetales bacterium
GAGGATATCTTCCTGCACCTGACCGCCGAGTCGTCCAGCGAAGCCGCCCCGGACTAGTGGCGATTCTCACGGCC
This sequence comes from uncultured Planctomycetales bacterium, assembly GCA_964619045.1. Taxonomy (GTDB): domain Bacteria; phylum Planctomycetota; class Phycisphaerae; order UBA1845; family Fen-1342; genus JANQFV01. The sequence goes on from CAZUCH010000195.1 coordinate 75, forward strand.
GTATCGGGTCCGTGACAGAATCTGCGGAATGCCAGTGTACCGTCCCGTAGGGACGAGGTGAAAATAGCCCAGCACGAAGTGCTGGGGTATGTGCGGCACATGGAAAGTGAGTCCCGCAGGGACGATTGAAGCTCCAGTCGTCCTTACAGGACTCGTTCGTGTTCCGGACTTATACCCAGCACTTCGTACTGGGCTATTGTCGGGACGCCCCTACGGGGCGGCTTCGGACACTACGCAATCAAGAGTCATGGAATGTCCTCCTTTTCGAAAGATCGCGTCACGCTCGTACGGCCACGCTGGTCGGGGTGGCGCTATGTGCCTGTCGCCGTCGTGCTCGTGGGCGCGGCGATTGCGGTTGGTCTACTGGGGGCCTCGGCCGGCGTCACTCTGCTGCTCGACGGGGTTCCGGCAATCGCGGTGCTGGCCGGAGCGCTCGGCTGGGGCGCCTGGCCGATGGCCTGGCTGGGCCTGGGACGACGCCCACGCGGCCAGCAACTCTGCGTGTCGCTGGCGCTGGGTCTGGGCATCCTGAGCATACTGACGCTCGTGCTCGGAGTGGCCGGGCTGCTGACCCGCGCCGTGGCGATCGCACTGCCGGCGGTGGGGGGGGGGCTCGGGTTGGTCCGGCTGTATGTGTGCCAGGCGAGTGCTCGACGACCCGCCTCGGACGAGACCAACGGCTGGCCGACGGCGATAGTCGCCAGCCTGCTGCTGCTGACCCTGGCGTTTCCGCTGGCGCTGATGCTGTTTGGCGCGACGCTGCCTCCGGGAATCCTGTGGAACGCGGAGAATCGCGGCTATGACGTGCTCGAATACCACCTCCAGGCGCCGCGTGAGTACTTTGACGCCGGACGGATCGAGTTTCTGCCGCACAATGTGTACGCCTCGTTTCCGCAGCAGATGGAGATGTTGTATCTGTTGCTGATGTATATCACGGGCGAGCCGTTGGCGGGGGCCATTCCGGCTCAGATTCTGCACGCACTCTGTGGCGTGTGTGCGGTTCTTACCCTGGCGGCCTGGTCGCCGTCGGGCTGGCCGCGCCGGATCGCGCTGGTGGCGGCCGGAACGGTGCCCTGGCTCACGTTGCTGGGCTCGCTGGCATATGTCGAGTCGGGGCTGCTGCTGTTCGCCGCCGTGGCCGCCGGGTTGGCCTTGGACCACCTCAACGTGGCAGCCGGCAGCGAGTCCGGGGCCTCACCCAACCACGCAGTCGATTGGCGGCTCACGCTGGCCGCCGGGGTTTGCGCCGGTTTGGCCGGGGGCTGCAAATACACGGCGCTGGTCTTCGTGGCCGTCGGTCTGGGCGTGGCGCTGGCCGTCGCGATTCGCGGCTCGCTCGCCACACGCGGCAGGAGCCTGGCCATCTTCGCCGTGGGGGTCGTTTGCGCCTTTAGCCCCTGGTTGGTTCGCAACGCCGCCCTTGCCGGCAATCCAGTGTATCCGTTCGCCTATCGCTGGTTCGGCGGCGCGGAGTGGAGTGCCGAGCTAGGGCAACGCTGGGCGGCAGCACACCGGCCGCCGATCGAGAATGACACGCTGGCCGGCCGGCTGGAGCTCGGCTGGGACGAGCTACCCGCCGCACCGCTGTATGGCGCGGCACTCTTCCTGCTGGCGGCGGTCGGGGTGGGTTTGGCGCAACGCCGCGCTGCTCTCTTGTGTGTGGTGTGGTTCATGCTGGTTTTCGTCCCCTGGGTGCTGTTGACCCACATTCCGGGGCGTTTCGCGCTTCCAGCGGTCGTGCCACTGGCGCTACTGGCTGCGCGGGGAGCGGTGGGGGGCGGGCGTGGCCGGCGATTGATCGTCGCCGGGCTGGTCGGAACGGCACTGGTGGGGGGGGCGGTCAACAACTTCACGTTGGCGCGCGTGCTGCGCGAGCAACGGGCTTGGTGGGCCAGCTACGGTGCCGATCTGAGCGTGATGCCTGGGCGCGTTGACGTAATGACCGCGGCGTTGACGATCAATCGCCACGCCGGCGCTACCGACAGCGTGTGGCTGGTCGGCGATGCCCGGGCGTTCTATGTGCTGTCGGCGGTGCGCTACAGCGTCGTTTTCAACCGCGATCCCTGGCTGGAGAAACTCCGCGAGACGTCGCCCGCGAAGTACGTTGCCTGGCTCCGTACCCAAAACGTGTCGCATGTGGTATTTTCCTGGGGCGAAATCGAGCGTCTGCGGGAGCACTACGAGTTTCCGGCGTTCGTGACGCGCGATTGGGCCGCGGCGTTGGTCGCCGCTGGACTACGTCGCGTCGAGCCGCCATCCGGGCAGCCGGGCGGCGATGTCGAGATATACGAGGTGTCGCCCAAGTGAGCCGACTGTCAATTGTCGTCGCGGAGCTGGCCGAATGAGTGGTAAGCCACGTCGTAAGTGGATGCTGTCCGTGGCGCGCTACGGCTTATGCGTGGCTGCGATCGCCTGGCTGGTGCACAACGTGCCCTGGCACGACCGCGTGCGTCTGGACGGAGCGGACGGCCCGCAAGTACGGCTGATCGCGCAGCACACCGATACGGTGGACATCGAACGTGACGGCCGGCGTTCGACGATTCCGCTCGCCGGTGTTCATCACGTCGTGGTGGGGGGGCAGAGCATCCCCGACATCGAGTTCGGCATGCCCAGCGTCGTACGCCGCGTCGATCAGCGGCTGGCCTTGCTCGCGGTCCTGATCTTCGGCCCGGCCTGGTTCATCCAATCATGGCGTCTGGTGTTGATGGTCGGCATCCAGGGTCTGAAGCTCTCCTACTGGAGTGCCGTCAAGCTGACTTTCGTGGGCAATTTCTTCAACTTCGCCCTGCCCGGCACGACCGGCGGCGATCTGGTCAAAGCCTACTACATCACGCAGTACACGCACCGCAAGACCGAGGTCGTGACGACGATCTTCCTCGACCGCGCCATCGGGTTGCTCGGCATGGTCTTACTAGCCGCCGCCGGCATTCTGTTGCTCTGGGATCCGGAAGAGTTCGGCTATCTGCTGATCGTGCTGGGCGTGGTCTTCGGCGGGTTGCTGATCGGCGCGATCCTCATCTTCAGCAAGCGGTTGCGACACGCGCTGCGCCTGCCTCAACTGGGCGAGCGTTTGCCGATGGGGGCCCAGATCCTCCGCATCGGGCGTGCCACCATCGCCATGCGTCAGCACAAGGCCCGTGTGATCGCCTCAATGGCTCTTACGCTGGTCTTGCAGTCGATCGTCATGCTCAGCGCCGCCATGATGGCCTGGGCACTCGGTATGCACGGCGAGCTGCTCTACTTCGTCGTCTACGTCGCGATCGGCTTCCTGATCAGCTCTGTACCGATCTCGCCGCCCCAGGCGATCGGCGTCATGGAAGCCGCATACGTCCAGTTCTTCACGCTGGGCGAGATGAACACGGCCTCGCAGGCCGTCGCCCTGGCGTTGGCGGTCCGGCTCATACAACTCGTCTGGGCTCTCCCTGGAGTGCTCGTGCCTCTGCTCGGTGCTCATCGCCCCAGCAAGGAAGATCTCGTCGCCATCGAGCGTGCCGCCACCGCCGATGCCTCCGGCGCTGCCGGCGCCGCCTGCGACGTGTGACCTTCAAGACAGGTGTTGACCCGGCCCCCAGGAACGAGTCCAGGCAGCGTGTTGGGACATGACGTTGTCAGGGAGCCGGCGGAAACAGCAGCAGTAGCATCCGGCGACTGCTCTGTCAGTGACGGATGGCCAGGAGTGTTCGCCGAGCGAAGATCAGCAGGCGAATCCCCATGATCCCGAGCCCCAGGCCCCCCATGACGGCCGCGAACGTCAGGATCGCGACGAACTCGGCCAAAGGTGAGTTGGGCTGGGCCAGCGGGCGCATGATCAGGATGGCCAGAGCCGCCGTGCCGAGCGTACAAGCGAGCCAGCAGGCCAGGTTCGAGAACGTTGCGAGCTTCTTGTTGGGCACACGCCGCATCAAGCTCCCCAGCCGTTGCAGAAAAGCCGCAATGGGAACCGTGCAGAACAGGGCGATGGCGAGTGCTCCGGTGACGTGGTTGTAGTTTGCGGCCCCCATCGCGGTCACCACCAAAACAGCAACCACCGCCACGGATGCGCGCATGATGAAGCTCGGACGGCCGTAACGAGCCCGATAGTAGCCCACCGAGTGACGGCTGGTGAACGTGACGAGCCCTACGATGGCAATAACCGGGTAGAGCATCGCGCAGAACAGCCCCACATTGAACAAACTGTAGATCGCGCCCAGGAAGCTCGAGGCGCCGAACGCGGTCGTCAAGATCGCGATCGCCGACAGCGCCGCGACCAGCAGCGAGGGGTAGTACACTAGCCGGGACATATCGTAGACTCGGCGGACCTCGAAGGGGGACGCGTCGATCAGATACCCGCCGTAGACCGAATCGTAGATCGGATGTTTGCAGACGGTGCAGGTTTCGTCGATCGATCGACCGAAGGCGTCTGTGCCGCATTTTATGCACAGAATGTGCGCGACCACCTGATTATCGCGGTTGACCGGCTCGACTCGCCTGAGGCGTATCTTTCGCTTCGCAGGCACACTCACCCTCGATTACCCGGGAGACAGCGCCCAGTTCCTGACGGCTGAGCCGGCTGCCCTTGGCATTCCGTGTCAGACCTGAACATGATCCCTGCCCTCGGCACGACTGCATCCGCGCCTCGCGACCTGCCTTACTCTCGATTCAACTCATCCTCGAGCATGCGCGGCACGTTGGCCGCCCGCTCCGCTTCCATCTTAGAGACCTTCCCAGACTTGACAAGCGCCGCAAGTGTCCGTTCCAGCGAGCTCATGCGCTGCGCGGGCTCGTCCCGCGTGTGCGTTTGCATGATCGAGTATATCTGCTCGGTCTTCAATTGCCTGATGAGGTTGGCCACGGAGAAAGTGTTGTTAAGGATTTCCATTACCGCCAGGCGCCCATGCTTATCCTCCCGCGGGACGAGCTTCTGCGAGACAATGTAGCGCAGCCCGAGCGAGAGCTGGTTGGCGATCTCCTCCGAGCGGTCGGAGGGGAACATGTCCAGCACGCGTGTGACCGTGCCGATCGCATTGCGTGTGTGAATCCCGGAAAAGACCAGGTGCCCGGTCTCGGCGGCCGCCAGCGCCCAGCGTGCCGACTCGCAATCGGTCATCTCGCCGACGAAGATGACGTCCGGATCCTCGCGCAGACAGTCGCGCAGACCCTGCTCATAGCTGGGTACGTCGCGGCCCACCGCCCGTTGTGAGATCAACGCCGTGTCGCTTTCAAACTCATACTCGATCGGGTCTTCCAGCGTGATGATATGGCAGGCCCGGGTCTGGGCGATCTTGTTGATCAGGGCGGCGATCGTCGTGGACTTGCCCGCCCCGGTCGAGCCGGTCACCAAGACCAGTCCCTGGCCCAAGTTCACGATGTCTTTCCAGACCCCGTTTGGGAAGCCGACGAACTCGATCGTGGGCAGCGTGGTGTCGAGGGCCCGGATGGCGATCGAGAGCCCGCGGATGTCGTGGTAGGCGTTCAGGCGATAGCGAAAACCCTCGATCAGCCGGGAGGCGTTGACCGAGCGATGCTCCTCCAGCGTGTTCATCTGCGTCTCATCGAGCAGCGTGAGCGCCAGCCGGACGATTGTTTCTTGGTCCAGCGGACGGGCGCTGGTCATCTTCACTTCGCCGTCCACGCGATAGCTGGGGGGACGGCTGACCTTCAGGTGCAGGTCGGTGACGTGAGCGATGCCCTGGCGTTTGAATGGGCCGAGCAGGTCAAGCATGCTCATTCGGAGGTTGTCCGAGGCGACGTAGAGCCTCTCGCTCAGCGCTGCGGTCACAGACATGCGTACTCCCGGAACCGATACACGGTCCACTGCCCGATCGTGGCCGCGTTCGCTGTACTGTTCTTCGGGCAGCCGACCATGCGGCGCCCATACACTGGTGGCGGCCACGATCAGGATATGGCACCCTCGCCCAGGCCGCCATTGTGAGTGCTGGACCCCGCGAATGCAAGTGCCGGACGAAGAGCCGACCTCCAGCGGCGGCGTTCCTGGCGCGTTGTCAGTCGTCCGACCATGACGGCGGCCCGGTCGCTCAGGTCGCTCTATCCGCCATCATGAGCGCCCCTCCATGACGCGCCCAGTCGGCGTCCCGCATTCCGGGCAGACGCCGCTGACATTGCCGGTTAGGTTGTAGCC
>CAZUCH010000196.1:0-6190 GCA_964619045.1 uncultured Planctomycetales bacterium
AGTACACGTCCCAATAATCGGCGGTCTTGACCCACGGACGCACCGCGATATTGACACTGCTGTCGGCCAATTCCAGCACGGCAATCGTCGGGGCCGGATCATCCAGCACACGCTGCTCTTTCGCCAGCGCATCCGCCAGAATGCTCTTGGCCTTCTTCAGATCGTCCTCGTACCCAATCCCGAATACCAAGTCAACGCGACGCCTCTCCTCGGCGGAGTAGTTCGTGATGTTGCCGCCGGGGAGCCGAACGCAGCCATGTTGGGCCACGTTCGACGCCCCGGCATTTCGCTCTGCTCCACGCGGATCAGTAAATGTGCGTGCTTTCGGTCTCCTCGACCGGGCTTTCCACCTGGTCGCTGGTCAGCGAGACCTTGAAACGCACGTCGCCGGTCGCAACGCCCTTCACCACGACGCGATACGTTACGTTCGCCTGCGGTGCGAGCGACAGCAGCGGCGCGAACGTGATGGCCTTGCCGACCACCTTGGCATCGGTGGGACCGGAAGCTGAAACGTACTCCTCCTCGGGCGGCAACGTACAGGCTATCACGATGTTGGTTCCGTCCGCGGAGCCCTGGTTCAATACCGTTATCTCGTACGTTTCCTGGCCGCCGAGTTCGACCGGATCGTGGATGTCCACGACCTCGAGCAGGACCGCCGGAATCCCCTTTACTTCCAACGGCGCGGACGCACTCGCTTCAGCGCAGTAGGCCTGCGCGACCACGGTGTTCCGGATCGTGCCCGCCTGGGTTGGCTTGAGGGTTACGCTAACCGTCTTGCTCGCACCGGGCGCGATTGTCCCGAGACTCCAGGTGACCTTTCCGGCCGCGAACTCGCCGCTGTCGGACGCTCCGACGAAGACGACGCCGGCCGGGATCGTGTCGGTCAGCACGGCGTTTCTGGCCGGTGCGTCGCCCTGGTTGGCCACGGTGATCTCGAACTTGGCCGGTCGGCCGATGTAGCGAAACGTTGGACCAGTTTTGGTCGCCGCCAGAACCGGCTGGCGGACCTGGGTTTCGGCCGAGGCTTCGGCGGTCAGGCCGCCGGCCTCCGTGGCCGTGGCGGTGTTGACGAATCCGCCGGTCTGGGAGGCCTTGACGGTGGCCGAGAACTCGCGCGATTGACCGGCCGCCAGGTCGCCGGCGTCAAACGCCAGCTCGCTACGGCCGTCGCCGGTGGTCCAGCCGGACGGCAGGCGGTCAGTGATTGCGACATCGCGTGCGATGCCCGAGCCGGTGTTCGTGACCACGAACCGCAATGGGATCGGATCGCAGACAAGCACTTCCGCCGGCGCGGTCTTGCTGAGCGTCAGTTCGGGCTGTACGACCTTGGTAACGGAGCAGGCGCCCATGCTGAACGTGACCTGGGCGCAGGACTCCAGATCCCCGGTGCCGCTGCTCGACCCGCTGATCTTGACGGTCTTCGATTGCCCGGCGGTCAGCGCGCCTAGTCCCCAGACCGCCGTGTTGCCGTCGCGGCTATCCGGCGGGGGTAGAATGTCGGTGACCGTGAGCGCCGCGGCAATCTGCTCGGTCAGCACCAGGTCTTGAATCTCGGTCCGGGTCAGATTCGTCAGCTTCACTTCGTAGGAGTACGTTTCGCCGGCCCGGACCTCGGCGGGGGCGAGTCTCTCGAGCAGAATGACACTCGTAGCTCGATCCCCGGTGGGGTATGCGGTTTCGGTCCGACCGAGGGCGGCATCGCTACGGTGCTGTCCCTGTGCTTCCGCCAGGGAAGCGTGGCTGGCAATGAGCATTGCACCCAGCAGCGGCAATGCCAGACAGCGCGTAAGACATCTCTTATTCATCACGTTTTCCTCGTCTCTCACTTCGGCGTGAATCGTGTTTCAGTTGGGAAACAGACGAGGGATGCCGGACCGTGATCCGGCATCCCTCGTGCTCGTAAAACCGGACTTACTTACTCGTAAATGTGCGTGCTCTCGGTTTCATCCACCGACCGCGTCATCTGGTCGCTGGTCAGCGCAACCGTGAAGCGCACGTCACCCGCTTGCACGCCGCGGACGATCACGCGGTACTCGGCCTTCGCCTGGGGAGCCAGCGAGGGTATGGGCGCGAACGTAATCGTCTTGCCGTCCAGAGAGCCGCGGGCCGCACCGGTCGAAGACACATACTCCTGCTCGGGCGGCAGGATACACACAATCACGATGTTGGTTCCGTCGGCGGAACCCTGGTTGGTCACCGTGATCACGTACGTCGAATTCGTGCCGACCTCGATCGGATCCTCGATGTCGATCACTTCGAGCAGGATCGCCGGGATACCCCTGATCTGGGTCGAAACCTCGGCCGAATCCTCGGTGCAGTACGCCTTGGCCGTCGCGGTGTTGCGGATCGTGCCGCGACCGTTCGGCATCACGCTCAGCGTGACCTTCCGGGACGAATTCGGCTGGATAGTGCCGAGGTTCCAGGTGACCTTGCCATCGCTGAACTGGCCGCCATCGCTGGCCTCAACGAATTCAGTCGCGGATGGAATCGTGTCAACCAACACGGTGTCACGGGCCGCGGCGTCACCCTCGTTGGCTACCGTGACCTCGTACGTCACCGAACGCCCGACGTAACGCAGCTCGGGACCGGTCTTGGTGACCTGAAGGACCGGCTGCTGCACGACCGTCGCGCACTCTGCCTCGGCCGTCAGACCGTCGTCGGCAGTCGCCGTGGCCGTGTTCCGGAATGTTCCGGTCTTGCTGGCCTTGGCCTGGAAGGTGATTTGTCGCGACTGACCGGCCTCCAGTGTGCCGATGTCGGCGGTGACGTTGTTCTTGCCGTCGGTCGTGACCACGCCGGACGGCAAGCGATCAACGATCTTCACATTCGTCGCCGGACCGTCGCCCGGGTTGCTGACGGTGATGGTGTAGTCAATGGGATCACAGACCAGAACCTGCGACGAGCACTCCTTCTCGAGTGCGAGCTTCGGCGCCGTCACAACCGTGGTCGCACAACAGCGCGACGAAAGACCGTAGTCGCCGCGCACTTCAGCACAGTTCTCGAAAGTGCCCGTGCGCGTCGCGCGAACCGTCATGTCGATCGTGCTGCTGCCGCGCGGCCCAATCGTGCCGAGCGACCAAGTCTGTGATTGTCCGCGACCCTGTGCCGGCGGTCGGGCGGAGACCAGCGTCACGCCATTCGGGAGCGTGTCCGTGACCGCGATATTGGTCGCGTCGACATCCGACGGGTTGGTGACGACGATCGTGTACGAGAACTCCTGGCCCGCCAGGACGTTGGCCGGGGCGGACTTGTTGCAGGCAATGTCCGGACCGATCCAGGTCTTGCTGGTGCAGCCCGTCGCGATCTGAACGGGATCGGTGCATTCGCACTCGTTGCCGGGCCGAATAATCTCGATCCCGACGTTGTTCGTACCCTCGGCGGGCGCAGCCTGGCTCAGCGTTACCTTGGCCACGCCGTTGTCGTCCGTCTTCACAGAAGCCGTCTGGCCACCCGACTCAAACGCTCCGGCGGGGCCATCGACCAGCGTGTAGTTCACCGTGTAACCGGCCAGAGGCGTGCCGTCGGAATACTTCATGACCTTCGTGACAAAGTCGTGCGTCGTCCCAATCGGGTTGGTCGCCGGCGGCGGGTACTCCCACGTCACGTCGTACCAGTGCTTCGTGACGAATACCTTGTGCTTACCCCAGTCGTAGATGCCCGGTGCATAGGCCGTTATGTAGGTATCGCCTTCGATCGGCGACGTGATCACGCACCAGGTCTGTCCGACCGTCAACTCAATATCGTCGGCCGGATCGTCGTTGCCCAGATCCAGCACGTGGGCGGAGTTGTTGGTGTGCGAGACGGCATAGTGGTTGTCCACTTTGTAGCCGCGGCTGGCCCGCCAGCCGCTCTCGTCCACTTCGACAATGTCACCAACACTGCCTTCCGAGATGATCCACTCCACCCGGCGGTTGGGCAGCGGCTCGCCGTCCTTGTCCAGCACCGTGGCGACCAGGACATGCTGCGTGCGAACGGGATTGACATCCTTCAGAGGCGTCACCACGAGCTCGACGGCATACGGGTCCCAATTCGCGTAGTAGCCCCCTTCGGGCGGATTGGCGTGCGTCTGCTGGATGTCGCCGCCGGCCGCCCACGTCGCAGCATGCGGCATATGGTTCCGGCAGCCCCAAGTAGCGACCATCCCGATCGCGGCTAACGTACAAAGTGCTGGTGTGATTCTCCGCTTGATCATCTCATGTCTCCGTAGATGGTATTCACAGATTCAACATATGGACAAGCTCGTTCTCGTAACCCTTCAACGTCCGGCTCTTCAGGCCCGCCGGTCGATCCATACTGCTCCGGCAGCAACCGGGCAACCCGTCGAGCAGTTGGTGTTCACGTCGCGTCCAGCTACAGAATTTCAAATCCATAAGCTTCCCTTCACCGCCCCGGCGCCAAACGAGCGCCGGCGCGCGACCACGCTGAGTGTTCTCAGCCAATAAGTTCTACAATGGCCCTCGGCACATTTTTAACCAGCCGCGCAACCCGGTGGGCAAGGCAGATTGTTGCCACAAGACGGAACTCACAGACACGGAACCACAGCCTCAGCCGGCCGAGTGGCTCCACCCCGCCCTGTGTGTACCTGCTTGTCGCAATTCCGGGCTCCCACAGCTCAATTTGTCGACCCATGAGCTTTCCGCGAAGTGCAATCGCCCATGCATCGCTCAGTATGCTAGTACCGTCCTCACGCTGTGACAAGTGCAACGTGACGGATAATCTTGCCCCGGAGCGGCTGCCAGCAGGCCTTCAGGTGCTGACCATCGTTGTCTGCCTGGCCGCCGCACCTCTCTTGGCCAGCCCCAGCCCGGCACCCCCTCAGCGTTCCCCGCTCTTCTTATCAGGTTCCTCGTCGTCGGATGGGATGCGGAGCTCCAGGCCGACCCGCAAGTGGTGTGGCGAAGCCAGCTTGTCCTGGTTGAGCTCGTAGATCTCGTACCAGCGCGAGGAGTCTCCCAATAGCCGCTCGGCGATATACCATAGCGTGTCGCCGCTCTGCACAGCGTACCGGTCAGACCGCGGCGGCGGCTCGCGCGCCGGAGCGGTAGTCGGCACGGTAGCGACCTCTGCCACGAGAACCCGTGGAGCCGGGCGGCTGGTAGGTCCTGATGTCGCCTTTGGCGGGACTTCCCCGGCGAGCTGATCGGCTTCGGTCGCCGCAAGCTCGTGGTCAGATCGGAGCAGCGGGCGCGCGGCGTTCACCACCCAGGTTCCGGCAACGCCCATCGCCGCGCGCCACAAGTCCGGGAAACCCGGAGTGTTGTCGGCCGTCGGGCTGGGCGCCGGACGAGTTGTGAGGCGGGACACTGTCCTTGAGGTGGGCGACCTCTGCGCCGCCGCACATGGCGCCGTCTTCCGCCGGGCAACTGGTTGTGAGCTCGCCGGGCGTTGCCTGTCAGCGGGTGTTTGCGGGCGTTGTGTCCTGGCGGCGACACGTGGCTCGGGTTCCAGGCGGGGGGCCGGTTGTCGGGCGTGCGTGGCGCGATACACCGGAACCACCGCCGTTTCCTGGGCCAGGCATTCACCGTTCGGCAAACACACGCGGAATTCTGCCAGCACGGGCCGATCACGCGTGTGAATCTCAAGTTCCACCACCGGAATCGTCACTCTGACATCTTCGAACGTCGAAGGCGACTCGTGCACGAACAGCGACTTGCTCGCGGCGACATTTCCCGCCGCGTTTCGAAAGCGGTCGTTCGCCGATCTGAGTGGTCGCAGTCGTGAATCGACCAGGTCCACGCGGTAGATCACTTGTTGCCCGGCCAGGCCATGCGCCTTGATCGAAGAGCCGAAGCTGACCGCTTGGAGGTCGCCACCGCGCTGAACGCGGTCGCACGTAACCTGGAGGAACTCGACCCGTGGCGACAACGCGCACCCCACGCTCATCCCCACGAGCAGGATCGGCAGTAACAACCCTGATCTGATCAGGAAGACAAGCAGGATCCGATGCATGTTCTGCGCCTCCGGGCAACTGCCCCGCCTCGTCGGTTGCGGATCCCGGCGACGGCGGCGAATGCCATTGTTCACGTATTAGACCACCGCTAGCGGAAGGTCTTCAAGCTCTGCGCGTAGAAAACGCCGCCCGCGGTTGTGAGCTGGCGGATGGCACGCCGTGTCCCGTATGGCCCAAAAACCGAGCCGGACTGCAAGTGCCCGGCCGGAGGCACTTTACAGGTGCGTGCCCGGCGGCCGT
>CAZUCH010000197.1:0-6107 GCA_964619045.1 uncultured Planctomycetales bacterium
CGCGGCTTCGTGCTCCGGCCAGCGAGCGGCCAGATGCCATTCCCTTGTATCGCCCGAGAGGCGGTGTCTGTTGATTAAGCCGTTGGCCAACCCCGCTCCGATAACACGCCCCCGGCGCTCGGATGTGGTGGCAGGCGGGATTATTTGCGTGATTCGGCGAGGCCGCGGTTGATTTTCGCGAAATCGGGGGCCTAGGATCGCATGAGGGCTTGGGTTTTGTGTGCGACCGAGCGTCGCGCCCCCATTCACCCTGGTTGCCTCGTGATGTCTTTGTGTTTTCACGGATTGCCTTGGAGGGCGAGATGCTTGTCAAGAATACCTGCCGTTTTGGAGTGACGTTCGCTCTTCTGAGCTTGCTAGGCGTTGCGGTCGCGGGAGCGGACACGATCGCGACTTTTTCGGACCCGTCGCCAGACGGTGCCACGCCGCTATTCGAGCTTGACACGGTTGCCGACACCCTGACCGGCGGGTGGACGGGCGACAACCTGACGCTGGTTATGCCCTACGACGGTCTGGTGTTTGAGGACGTCCACCTCACCATGACTACCTTGATGCTGGTTGGCAACAACGTTCCCGCTGGTGGAACGGTCACGTTCTCCACCGATGCGGACGGGACGCTGATGACGATCGATTTCCAGGCAGCTTGGCTGTTTGCGCCGTTCGGCTTCGGTGCTTCGTCGCTGAATGCCGACGACGTTGCTTTCACCATGTTCGACGCTGCTGAGCCGGTTTCGTATTTCACCGAAGAGTCGTTCGCGTTCAGTTTCGCCAATCAGCAGACCACTCAGACGGGCTACACGTGGACCGCCGCGTTTACGTCGTCCGCCGTCGTTCCCGAGCCCGGCTCGCTGCTCCTGCTGGGCGTCGGCCTGCTCGGGCTGTTGCGTCGCCGCTAGGCGATTCAGCCTCCACTAGCAACATAACACAGAGAACAGGTCCGCGGCCGTTTGGTCACGGGCCTGTTCTCGTGGTGTTCTGGGGGTGACGGAGGGGTCCAGCCGTCAGCGGTTGGCGTTGTTATGCCTTCGCGAGCTCGCCAAGCACGGCGACTAGGTATCTGTACGATTTCTCGACGCTGGCGACGTAGACGCGTTCGTCCGGGCTGTGGGCCCCCTCGATGCGTGGGCCGAAGGAGACCATGTCCATTTGGCCTTCGCCGACGCGCTCGCCGATCAGGCCGCATTCGAGCCCGGCGTGGATAGCCGTCACCAGGGGCTCGTCGTTGAACATCTCCTTGTAGATCCGCAGGCAAGTGGCCAGGGTGGGTGAATCGACATTCGGCGCCCAGCCGGGGTACTCGTTACCGGACTCGACCTTGGCCGCGGCCAACTCGCCGATGGCCGCGATTTGCCGCACCGTCTCGCGCAACTGGGCCCGCGACGAGCTGCGCGACAGACAGCCGACGGTGAGCTTCAACTTGCCATCCACGACGCCGCCCTCGACGGTTGACATGCTGTTGGAGGTCTGAACAAGCCCTGCGATCTCCGGCACGACCGCCTGCACGCCGTGCGGCAGCGCCGCCAGGGTCGTCAGCAGGTTCCGAGTCTCGCTAACACTCGCCGCCTCCTGCGCGGCTACAGAGTCGATCTTTATCAGGCAGCCGGGCTCGTTGCCGTGCTTGACGGTCTCGGTTTGGACGTCGTGGGCGGCCTGGCTGAGCTGTTCGGCCAAGCCCGCCGGCCCGGCGACGATGGCGTGGGCCTCGCGCGGGATCGCGTTGCGCTTGCTGCCGCCCACGAACTCGACCAGTTGTACGTTGCCAGCGGCGCGCAGGGTGCGCACGAGCAGCTTGATGGCGTTGCCGCGATTGAGGTGGATGTTGCCGCCCGAGTGTCCGCCGGCCAGGCCGGAAACGGCTACGCGGCACACGTCGCAGCTCACGGCCGCCATCGGCAGCTTCCAGGTCAGCGTGCTGTCGCAGCCACCCGCACAGCCGATGTAGATCGCGGTGTCATCCTCCGAATCGAGGTTGAGCATCCGTCGGCCCTTGAAGAAGGCGGGATCGAGCACCTTGGCGCCGGTCATGCCCATTTCTTCGTCGATGGTGCAGAGGAGTTCGAGCGGCCCGTGCGTGACGTCCGGCGACGCGGCCGCCGCCAGCCCCATGGCCACACCGATGGCGTTATCGGCCCCCAGCGTGGTTCCGTCGGCCCGTACGATTTGCTCGCCCTTGTCGTCCTTGTCGACTACGAGCTTGATCGGGTCGTTGTCGAAGTCATGCTCGGTGTCGGCGTTCTTCTCGCAGACCATGTCCAGATGGCCCTGCAACACCGTGATCGGAGCGTTCTCGCAGCCCGGCGTGGCGGGAACGTCGATGACCATGTTGCCCACTCGATCCTCGCGGACCGCGAAGCCCAGCTCCTCGGCTACCTGACGGGTGTGCGCGCGGATCTTCTCTTCGTGCTTCGAGGCTCGCGGAATGTCCGACATTCCGGCGAAGAAGCGCCACACGGCGGCGGGTTGCAGAGACTCGATGGCGTTTAGGTTAGCTTGCGACGTCATGGTGCGTGTCCTCCAGCATTACGCGGTAAGCCGCTATCGTAGCCGGAGAATCGCCGCGCGTCATTCCGCTGCGATGAAGGAGCTCAGCCGGGGTGCGTGACAGAATGGGCGGCACCTTTGGCGCCACTGGTCCGGCAAACCTGCCCCGGGGCGCGGACACGCCGGCCCCGTATATCAGCCCGTAAAGATGCTGGGAATGTCGCGGAAACCACTCAGGATGCGCACGATTTCGATACCGTCAGGCGTCGGGCGATAGAAGATGACGTAATTGCCGGTGGGAAAGCTCCGAAGCGATTCGGCAAGCTCCTCTCGGGTTCGGCCCACGCCGGGCTGTTTGGCCAGCATCTGAAACTTGCCAACAATCTCATCAATCAAGCGGTCGGCGGCAGTAACGCTGTCCAAGGCGATGTAGAGCCAGACATCGTCCAGGTCTGAACGAGACTGCGCGGAAAGACGATACAGGGTCATGCCCGTCGTTTTTGCTTTGCGGAAAGACGTTTGCGTCCCTCGGCCTTAATGTCGGTCGCCAGGCCATCGAGTGAACGGTCGTCATGCTCGGTCATTTCACCCCGCTCAAGCTGATCTAGTCCGGCGGCAATGTCGTTGCGAAGCGTTTCAAGTCTTATCTTGCGCATCTCGTCTCGCTCCTCGAGCAGGCGCAGGGCCTCGCGAATCACCTCGCTGGCCGAGCTGTAAAGCCCGGAAGCAACCTTCCGCTGCACAAGCTCCTCAAGCGTCAGGGTAAGAGAGACATTCATCGTATCAACTCTCCTTCACTTAGAAGGATACCGCTAATAACAAGGATTGTCAAGGACTGTTATTTTTGAGCCTGAGATTCGTCACTTAACTGCTACGTTCCGATAAGTGCCGCGATTGCGTCCGCGCCGGTCGGCAGGTCGCCGGAGAGGACTTCCGGCCCGCCGGTCGGGCGTACGCAGATGGTTTCCTCGATGCGGATGCCGCCGAAGTTGGCGTCCAGCAATGCATCGACCTGGGGGCGATCGACGGCGTCGGCCAGCGGCTCGGTTAGCTCTCGGGAGGCCCAGATCGCGGGCACAAGGTAGATTCCCGGCTCGAGAGTCACGGTCATTCCGGCTTCCAGGTCGCGGTCCATCCGCAGGAACTTGTTGCCGAACTCCGGCCGACGCTGGCGGCCGGGAGCGTAGCCGGCCAAATCGCCGAAGTCTTCCATGTCATGTACGTCCAGGCCGATCAGATGGCCGACGCCGTGGGGGAAGAACAACGTATGAGCTCGGCGGGCGACGAGTTCGTCGGGATCGCCGCGCAGCAGACCGGCCTCTACCAGTCCGGCACAGATGGTGCGCGCCGCGAGGTCGTGGATGTCGCGATAGCTCCGGCCTGGCACGCAAGCGGCGGTTGCGTCGTGCAAGGCGCGCTCGACGGTGTCGTACAACTGGCGTTGGATCGGCGTCCAGCGGCCGCTGACCGGCGCGGTGCGTGTTACGTCGCTGGCGTAGCCTCCGGGCTCTTCCACGCCGGCGTCGATCAGCAGCAGGTCGCCGTCGGACATAGTGTTGGGATGCCCGTGGCCGTGGAGCACCTCGCCGCGAATCGTGATGATCGGGCAGAAGGAGACGCCGCACTGGTTGGCCGTGATGGTCGCCATGTATGCCGCTGCCGCGTCGGCTTCGAGTCGGCCGGGTTTCGTGGCCCCAAACGCGGCCCGATGGGCGTCCACGCCGACCTGTGCGGCTCGGCGCATTGCGACCAGTTCGTGCTCGTCTTTGGTGAGCCTCGCGTTGATGATGGCTAGTAGCTCGTCTTCGTTGGCGTCGGCCAGCTTCAACTCGCGCGCCCAGGCCAGCGTATCCGGAAACGGCGGTACGACGGCGGCGGCGGCGCGTCCAGCCAATAGTCCGGCCAGCTTGTCCGGGTCCAAGTGAGCTTCAGCCGGTAGGCCGGCGGCGGCGGTGAAGAGCGCATCGGCAGGCTGCTCCCCGATCCACAGCCCATCGTCCGGCCCCGCCGGCGCGCGCAGCAGCGTGCAGCCGGACTCGCCGTCGCTGGCGGGTTCGATCAACAGGGCGGCGTTCTTCACTGGCGGTCCGCCGAAGTAGAGATACGAACTTCCGGCCCGGAAGGGATACGGGTTGGTCGGGTAGTTTCGCGCCGGGGCATGGCCGGCGAAGATCACCAGCGGGCGATCCAACGCTTGGGCCAATTGCGCGCGGCGGCGGCGGTACACGCTCGGCGGGGCGGTCATCTTGATTGGGTCTTGCGGCGCCATATGTCAGACTCCTGTGGCGGCCGGCCCCCGAGTCGGCCGTAGGGTACAAAGAAACAACCGCTGACAAGCACGGCCGACTCGGAGGTCGGCCGCTACGGACCCGCTCGCTCACGCTCGGGGTTCTACGGACCCGCTCGCTCACGCTCGGGGTTCTGTTCTGTTATGGGCGGCACCACTTGTCTAGCCAGCCGATCACTGTTTCGTGCCATTGGATGCCGTTGTGGGGCTTCAGAATCCAGTGGTTTTCGTCAGGGAAGTAGAGCAGTTTGCTGGGGACGCCCTTGCGCTGCAACGCCGTGAAGGTCGAGATGCCCTGCGTGTCCACGACGCGGTAGTCATTCTGGCCGTGGATCACGAGCGTCGGCTTGGTCCACTTGGCGACGTGGTCGATCGGATTGTGCTTGGCGTAGGCCTCGGGCTGCTTCCAGGGCGGGCCGCCGCGCTCCCACTCGGGGAACCAGAGTTCTTCGGTGTCGTAGTACGCCAGCCGCTCGTCGATGTTGCCGTCGTGGCAGACCAGGCAGCGGAACGGAGCCGACCATACGCCGTGGAGCCAGTTGATCATGTAGCCGCCGTAGGACGCTCCGAGAGCCGCGACGCGTCGTGCGTCCATCCACGGGTAGCGTTCCAGTGCGGCGGCGAGCCCCTTCTGGAGATCCTCGAGCGGGCGATCGCCCCAGTGGTTGTTGATGGCGTCGGTGAATGCCTGCCCGTAGCCGGTGGAGCCGTGGAAATCGACCATGATGGCCGCGTAGCCGGCGCCGGCGTAGGCCTGCGGGTTCCAGCGGTAGTGGAAGTCGTTGCCGAACGAGCCCTGTGGTCCGCCGTGGATCAGGAACGCGACCGGGTACTTTTTGCGTGGCTTGAAATCGATCGGTTTGACGACCCACGCGTGGACCGTTTCGTCGTTCCAGCCCTTGAACGTGAATTGCTCGGAGGCGCCCATGCGGGTGTTGGCGAGCTTGGCGGCGTTGATGCGCGTCACGGCGCGAGGCCGGCCGCCGGTGCGGTCGATCGAGAACAGCTCGACCGGGCATTGGTGGTGGCACTGGCCGTAGACGATGCGGCCGGCGGCGCTGGTGATGCCGGTCACCTTGCCGCGGGCGACAAGCTGGCTGACGCGACCGTGGGCCACGTTGATGGCGAAGAGCGGGTGCTGCCCGAGATGGTCGGCGCTTGTGTAGATGGTCTTGCCGTCGGGCGCCCAGACGATCCGCGCGGCGCTGCGGTCCCACTTCTCTGTGAGCACGCGCGTCGGTCCGCGCTTCCATCCCTTGAGCACGATGCGCAGCCGATCGGCCTCGTAGCCGGCGCGGCTCATCGCGAGGTATGCCAGCGTTTTGCCGTCGGGCGAGAA
>CAZUCH010000198.1:0-6107 GCA_964619045.1 uncultured Planctomycetales bacterium
CGCATAAGCGAACAACTCGGCGGGGTGTCTCAGGGCGTACTCGGGGACGACGAACGCCGGGCCGCTATCGAGGAAGTGGCGGCCGATCACCGTGGCGGTGACCGATGAAATCACGATCGGCGAGAACTGCAGCACGCCGAAGTCGGCCAGGATGATCTCAACGGCGAAAAGCGCACCGGCGATGGGGGCGTTGAAGGTGCCGGCGATTCCGGCCGCGGCCCCACAACCAACCAATGTTCGCAGTCGGCGTTCGTCGATTCTCAACCACTGGCCGATCGCGGAACCAAAGGCCGAACCGATCTGCACGATCGGGCCTTCGCGGCCGACCGAGCCGCCCGAGGCAATGCAGATGGCCGAGGCGAGCATCTTGGCGATGACCACGCGCGGGCGGATGCGCCCGTTCCTGAGCGCCACCGCCTCCATCACTTCCGGCACGCCGTGGCCCTTGGCCTCACGCGCGAAGTAGTAGACGATCAGGGCGCAGAGGAAGCCGCCGACCGCGGGGACGGTGATTTTCCACCAGACAGGCAAGCCGCGGATGTAGTCGAGCGTATAGTCGGTGTTATTCCAGGCGAGGAAGTTCCCCAGCTCGATCAGCCGACGGAAGCCGACGGCGGCGAATCCTCCACCCACGCCGACCACCAACGCGATCAACACCATATAGGTGTGCTCGTTGGCGCGCAGCCTGGAATGCACTTGTTTGATCAGGCGCCAGATCATCGGCGTTCACAATCGCCAAACAGCGTAAATAGTCAAACCCGCCGGAGTTACGCTGCACTGGCGGGCATTGCTTCGGTACTGATAGGGTCGCGCCGCCCCCGGTTTCGCACCCAGGCACGTTGGTCTTCGAAGCGGCGGCGAATCTTAACGCGCGCGGTGGATATTCGCCAGTCCGGCGCCTATCCTTGCCGGCGATGAGCGAGCACCTGCCCGGATGACGGCCCTACTAGAAGCTATCCCAGAACCACGGAGCCCCACAAGATGTCCGACCCTGCCGCCAACAACCGTCCCGAGATGCCACCGCCCCCGATCTGCTCGTTGACCGGCGCCGAACGCGTGATCGCCGTCGGCGCCGGAAAGGGTGGCGTCGGCAAGAGCACGGTCGCCCTGCTCACGGCCGTGGGTCTGGCTCGCCGGGGGCACAAAGTCGCTCTGCTCGACGCGGACATTTATGGCCCCTCACTGCCCAAGATGACCGGGACCGATGGCCAACAGCTCGCCATCGACGATGACGGGCGTGTGCAGCCGATTGAAGCCTGCGGGCTGAAGCTGGTCAGTATCGGGCACTTGGTCGCGCCGGGGGAAGCCGTCATCTGGCGCGGCCCACTCGCCCAGCGTTACGTCAAGGAGTTCCTCGATCGCACCGACTGGGGCGAACTCGACTATCTCATCGTGGACCTGCCGCCGGGCACCGGCGACATCCCGCTCACCTTGGCCCAGAGCATCCCGCTCACGGGCGCCGTCGTTGTATGCACGCCCCAGGAGGTGGCCGTTCAGGACGCGGTTCGAGCGCTGAAGATGTACGAGAAGCTGGGCGTTCCCACGCTCGGCATCGTCGAGAACATGAGTTACTACCTCTGCCCACACTGTGGACAGCGCGACGATCTGTTCGATCACGGCGGAGCGGAGGCGGCGGCCAACAGTCTGGAGGTTCCGTTCCTGGGTGCCATCCCGCTTAACATCGCGCTGCGCATTCACGGCGATGCGGGCCGTCCGGAGGCCAGCTTCACGGATGTAGAGCCGCCCATCGCGGAGGCACTGGGCACACTCGTGGATCGTCTGGAGCACGCCGTCGCCGAGCAGCGGAAGAAGAGCACTCCCCTGCCGCAAGTCTAGAACGTCGCGTGGGTTGGCAGTGCCGCTGTCCGGAGGCGGACAGACGTAACATCCGATAACACGGGGGACAGGGGGGATTCCGGTGAGCGCTGCGCCTGTCTCTGTTGCTTGGGATGGGCCGGAATGGACACACTGGCAAGTGTGGGCGCAGGCGGTGGCAAATCCGGTCGAAGCGCCGGCGCCCATATTACGCTTAAGGGGCGGAGAGAGTCTAAGCGGTCGCGCTGCGGCCTGGGATGGAAGTGCAATGGGCTTTGCGCACAAACCACAGGAAATCTAGATCCCGCTTGCCGGAGGGCACTGGCATGAACGCCGTCGAAACTAGAATGTCGAAGCGTCTGATGGTCGCCGTACTGGCGGCATCGTTCTGTCTGCTACTGGCCGCCACGCCTGCGTTGGCGGACTCGGTGGTTTTCACGTCGGATGCCTACATCGGTCCCGACAACGATACGTATGACAACCAGGATATCGTTGTGGACGGCTGTACCGTGACGATCGACGGCCAGCACCCGTTTGTCAGCCTGGAGTTGATCAACGGTGCGGCGGTAACGCACTCGGTCAACGGAGCGACTCCGCAGTACATGCTGGACCTGACGATCGACCAGCATGTCACCGTCGAGGCCGGCAGCCGTATTCATGCCGACGGGCGGGGCTATCCGCGTGCCCAGGGGCCCGGCGCCGGGGGCAGCGCCTACTACTCGGCGGGCGGTGGACACGGTGGCGAGGGCGGTGACAGCCAGGATACTGGCGGGGGCGGCGCGTACGGGGCCATTCTTCAGCCGGCAGATCACGGCAGCGGCGGCGGCAACGGCAGCTACGGCGGGGCCGGCGGAGGCGTTGTGCGCCTGGTGGTGGGGTCGTCGTTGCAGGTAGACGGTCAGATCACCGTGGATGGAGCGAATGCCAGCTCCCATGGCGGCGGCGGGGCCGGCGGGAGCATCTACTGCACTGTCGAGACCTTAGCCGGTGCGGGCATAATAGCGGCGAACGGCGGTTCGGCCTCGAACGGCAGTTGTGGCGGCGGAGCGGGTGGGCGCGTGGCAATTGAGTACACAACGAACTCGTACACTGGATCGATGTCGGCCGCGGGTAGCTACGGCCGTCAGTACGGCGGTGCCGGCACAGTCTATCTCAAGGCGGAGGCCGCACCGATCGGTAGCGTCCGCGTCGATAATGGCGGTGCGAACGGGGCCTGGACGCCTATCGGCACGCCCGAGGCGATTGACCTTCATGTAGCCAACTACGGTATCGTCTATCCGAGCGAGGCGCTGACCGTCACTGATCTGCACGTGGAGGAAGACGGTTATCTGACGCACTCGTTCGGCAGCGCGGCGGGGCTGAATCTGACCGTGCTCGGAGATGGCCAGGTTGATTTGGGCGGACAGATCACAGCCGTTGGTCGCGGGCACGCCGCCGCTTCCGGTCCGGGAGCCGGGGGTTCGGCGTACTACTCGGCCGGAGCCGGCTACGGCGGGAATGGTGCCGGCAGTACGGACACCGGCGGCGGCGGCGGCTACGGCTCCGTTCTGGCACCGACGGACTTGGGTAGCGGCGGGGGCAACGGCAGCAGCGGTGGCCGGGGTGGCGGCTCGATCCGCCTGATTGTCAGTGGCACGCTCCAAAACAACGGACAGATTCGCGCCAATGGCTATGACGCCACTGGTCATGGCGGCGGCGGCTCCGGCGGTAGCATCTACATGACCGTCGCGTCGCTGGCGGGCGAGGGCACCATTACCGCAAACGGCGGACAGGCAGTAAACGGGAGTTGCGGCGGCGGCGGCGGCGGTCGAATCGCCGTTGAGTACGACGTGAATGACTTCACCGGGACCGTCTCAGCATACGGTCGAGGCGTGAGCCGTTTCGGAGGCGCGGGCAGCGTTTACCTCAAACCGAATGCCGCCACGGTCGGCAACCTGTTCCTCGACAACGGCGCCAACAGCGGGGCCTGGACGCCGATCACGTCGCCTGAGGCATTCAACGTCACGATCGCGAACATGGCAATCGTCTATCCGACCGCTGAACTCACGATCGGTGACTTGCACGTGGCGGCGGACGGTGTTTTGCTGCACTCCACCGGGAGTGAAGCCGGCCTGGTCGTCAACATCGGCGGAGATGCCATCGTCGATTCGGCCGGCGCCATCTCGGCCAGCGGCCGCGGATACGCGCCCAGCGGCGGACCTGGCGAAGGTGGCGACGCCTACTACTCCGCCGGCGCTGGTCATGGCGGTAATGGTGGGGGGAGTAACGGAGCCAGCGGCGGAAACGCCTACGGCGACGTGCTCGCACCGACCGCCCTCGGTAGCGGTGGCGGCAACAGTACAGATGGTGGTCGAGGTGGCGGGGCGATCCGGCTCATCGTGACGGGCACGTGCCAGATCGACGGCCAGCTCGTGGCACATGGCAACACTGCGACCGGCCACGGCGGCGGCGGCTCGGGCGGGAGTATCTACGTCACCGCCGGAACCCTGGCCGGCGGCGGAACCATCGGCGCCAACGGCGGGACGGTTGTCAACGGTAACTGCGGCGGCGGCGGCGGCGGACGCATCGCCATTGAGTACGGCCTGAACGAATTCGGCGGGGCGATCACCGCTAATGGCTCGTATGGCTACCAGTATGGCGGTGCGGGATCGATCTACACCAAGGCAAACACGGACGCGGTCGGCCACCTATTGCTGGACAACGCCGGCGCTTGGGGAGCCTGGACGCCGCTCACGTCGCCCGAGGCCTTCAATCTGACGATCGGCAACATGGCGATCGCATATCCCACCGAACCTCTGACCGTCGACAACCTGGTTGTCGCCGACAACGGCTTGCTCACCCACTCAACCGGCAGCGAAGCCGGGTTGACCGTCACCGTCGAAAGTGACGCAACGGTCGAGGCCGCGGGCTCCCTCTCCACCAGCGGACGGGGATATGGCCCCAGCAGCGGCCCCGGCGAAGGCGGCGACGCATACTACTCCGCCGGGGCGGCTCATGGCGGCAATGGCGGGGGAAGCAACGACGCCGGTGGTGGAAGTGCATACGGGGACGTACTCGCACCGACTGCCCTCGGTAGCGGCGGCGGGCACACCAGTTCGGGCGGTCGCGGCGGCGGCGCCATCCGCCTGATCGTCGCCGGAACATGCCAGATCGATGGCCAGCTCGTGGCACATGGCAACACTGCGACCGGCCACGGCGGGGGCGGCGCGGGCGGGAGCATCTACCTCACCGTCGGAACGCTAGCCGGCGGCGGAACCATCGCCGCCAACGGCGGAACGATCGAAAACGGCAATTGCGGCGGCGGGGGCGGTGGCCGCATCGCCATCGAGTTCGACACCGATGACTTCTCAGGCACCCGAACCACCTTCGGCGGCGGGGGCTACACCTATGGCGGTGCGGGGACCGTCTACCTCAAGCCGGCCGGCGAGGACGTTGGAACGCTGCACTGTGACAACGGCGGCAACTGGGGTGCTTGGACGCCGATCACGTCGCCTGTTCCGTTCAATGTCACGATGGCCAATCGCGCCACCGTCTACCCCCACCGAAACCCTCAACATCGGCGATCTGCTCGTCGACGCGGACGGCTTGCTCACCCACACCAACGGGTTCACCGGCTTCGACCTGACCGTCAGCGGCGACGCAACCGTAAACGCTGGTGCGTGGATTTCGGTCGACGGCCGTGGACACGGTCCCAGTGACGGTCCCGGCCAGGGTGGTGACGCATACTACTCCGCCGGTGCCGGCTACGGCGGCCGGGGCGGAAACTCCAATGGCGCAACCGGCGGATCGACCTACGGACTCGCCGTCGAGCCCACCGAGCTTGGCAGCGGTGGCGGCCACACCAGCAGCGGCGGACGGGGCGGCGGCTATGTGCGCATCACCGTCACCGACACGTTGCTCGTAGATGGCATCATCAGTGCCAACGGCAACAACGCTACCGGGCATGGCGGCGGCGGCTCGGGCGGCAGCGCGTTCCTGATCGTAGGATCGCTCGCCGGCACCGGTTCGATAACCGCCAACGGCGGCGGCATTGCTAACAGCAATTGCGGCGGCGGCGGCGGACGAATCGCGGTACACACTGCCGATCTTCAGATTGACATGGCCCAGCTTGTGGTTGCTGGTGGCAGCGGCCACCAGGCTGGTGACCCGGGCACTATTTACATTGGTACTGAGGGCACGCTCCGCATCCTGGAGCACACGCCCAGCGGTCTGGTCAGCGAGACCGTGGACCACATCGACGTCCGTTTCAACCGCGACATTGATCCAACCAGCTTCACTGTGGACGACATCGA
>CAZUCH010000199.1:0-6096 GCA_964619045.1 uncultured Planctomycetales bacterium
CGCCCCATTGCGCGCTGCCACCCAGGCCAGATTCGTGGCCACCGTGGTCTTACCCGTGCCGCCCTTGCCGCTGGCAATCGCGATTCTCATGACGTCCATTTCTGTTTGCAGCGCACCGATTCTGCCTCTTGCGAACACTCTTCCGGCTAACTCGTCCTCGTCTTCCGTGCAAACGGCCGCTAATGCTGCCGCACTCCGCGTATTATTGCCCGCGTCCCTGGCCCTGGCCCATGCCCCCGCCTTGTCCGCGACCTTGTCCGCCGCCCCGCCCCATGCCTCTGCCCATCCCTCGCCCCATCCCCCTGCCGCCACCGGGTCCGCGGCCCATGCCCGTCCCACTCGCCGGGCCAGGCTGGCTTGTAGGACCAGGCTGGCTTGTAGGGGTGGACGATGCATCAGCCATTCCGGAGTGACTGGCGACATTCGGCTCACTGGCAGCACTGAGCCGCCCGGCCTTGAACTGCTCGACGGAATCGCGTACCGATCCGGTCGCGCCAACGTAGGGTTTGACATTGCCCGCTTGCAGCGCCGCAAACGCCTTGGGACCAACATGCCCTGTAATGACCGCCGCCGCGCCCAGACTCACAACGTTCTGAGCCGCCTGAATCCCAGCACCTTGAACAGCGTTCAGGTTCATCGTGTTGTCATGTGCTGTGAACTCGCCGGTATCGGTATCGATCAAGATGAGGAACTTGGCTCGGCCGAATCGTGGATCGACCGTACTGTCCAAGCTCGTACCCTGTGAAGTGACGATCACTTTCATGCCATTTCTCCTTGCGTGTCCAACTTGTACTCACTACCAGGCTGCCGACTTCGATCACGGCGCCCTCGACGACAGCAACCCGGCATCAGGAATCTCTGATCCGTGAAGTGCCCCGATATGAATGCCCGCAGTACATCATCCGTCGGCCCGCAAACGTGCAGGATGACCTGAACGCCTTCGGCAACCAGCATGGCCTCGAGTGACCTCGAAATCGCGCCACAGACCAGCACGTTTACTCCAAGGTGGGCGACCCGCTTGGCTCGGAGCCGGGGCTCGGCCTCCCCCAGGGCTACATTCTGTCGCCAGATCTCAGCGTGGCCCTCGACGTCCACAACCGTCAAGCTCTTGGCAACATCGAAGACCGGAGAGATTCTCCCGGCCCAGGTTGGAACAGCCACCTTCATGGACAGCCAACGCGGCATTTTGCGGGCCAGTCGGGCGGACGGCGATCCATTGTGGCGCAATGTGTTGCCCCCCAAGGTGTTATGAACTACGGGCAAGCGAGGAGGTGCTCTGCCTAGCTTGCAATGTGCAATGCCGCTGCGAGGCCGCGGCTCGCAATATGCAATGGTGCGGTTTGCCCTACCTGGGCTGCCGCGGGCTTGGCGACGCGATTCCCAGAGACTTGAGCTTGCGGAATAGCGTGCTCGGGTTGATGCCGAGTTCCTTGGCGGCGGAGGTCCGATTGCCGCCGTGTCGCCGGAGGGCATCCTCGATGTGGAGAGCCTCCAGGGCCTGCAGTGTGCGCACCCCCTTGCCACGCAGCAACGAGGCCTCATCCTCGCCGCGCACTGGCTGCGGGAGGTGGTACGGCTCAATAAGGCCGCCACGGCAGAGAACGAATGCGTGTTCGATGATGTTCTCAAGCTCACGGACGTTTCCCGGGTAATCATGCTCCATGAGAATCTCGATGGTCTCCTCCGAAACGCCGGCGATGTCCTTGCTCTGGAGGCAGTTGAATCTGCTGACGAACCGCTCGATCAGGAGTGGAATGTCCTCGCGGCGATCGCGTAGCAGGGGCAGCTTCAGGCGCATCACGTTGATTCGATAGAAGAGATCCTGCCGGAATGTACCCTTGCGAACGAGCCGGGCCAGATCCCGATTGGTGGCGGCAAGAACCCGAACATCAGCGGAAACAGGCTCGACCCCCCCCAGCGGCTCGTAGACCCGCTCCTGCAAGACACGAAGCAGCCGGGCCTGCATGGCCGGTGAAATGTCCCCGATCTCGTCCAGGAGAATCGTCCCGCCCTCGGCGATTGCGAACCGCCCCGGCTTGTCGCGCCTGGCATCTGTAAACGCCCCAGCCTTGTAGCCGAAGAGCTCCGACTCGAGAAGCGTATCGGGAAGGGCGCCACAGTTGATCGCGACGAAGCGCTTGTGACGTCGCGGCGATAGGTCATGAATCGCCCGAGCAACGAGTTCCTTGCCGGTACCGCTTGCTCCCTCGACGAGCACGGTGCTGTGGCTGTCGGCGATTAGGGGCAAGAGCTCAAAGAGCTTTTGCATGGCGGGGCCGCGGCCGATGATGTCCCCGCAAGTGTATTTCTTCTCCAACTCCTTGCGAAGCTCCTCGACCATGGTGAGGTCTCGGAACGTCTCGACTCCGCCGATGGTCTTCCCATCAGCGTCCTTCAAAACGGATGCGGAGATGCTGATCGGGATGCGCCGGCCATCCGCGTCGAGAATGTATATCGCCTGGTTAACGGTCGATCGCCCCGTCCTCAAGGTCTCCTTGAGAACACACGCGTTCTCGCAGATGCTTGCCCGGAAGACATCGCAGCAGCGGCGACCGATCGCCTCCTCGCGCGGAACGCCGGTGATCTGCTCCGCCGCCCGATTGAAGGCCGTGACACGCCACTCCGCATCCACGGTGAAGACCCCGTCTGCAACCGACTCAAGGATGACATCCCTATCTTCGACCACGCGCGAACCACTCATCGCACACTCCTGGAAGCGGCCACATGACGCACTAGTTACGCCGGACCGCGATGACAACACTTGCATATTGCCAGTCAGCATAGACGGCCCTCTTGCAGTTTGCAATAGCAGTCTCCTGTTACGACCTCCACCGACGCGACCTAACTCCTTTCCTACTAACGCGTTCGAGCCTTTCTCGGAGGCAGACTGGGGCTGGTACGCCGAATGCACCGCGTGGCCAGTATTGAGCGGATGGCCGGAAGACGCCGAGCTTCGTGTTCTCGGCGCGATCGCCGATTTGGGCAACCCAGCGGCGACCGGCTGTTCCAGAGGATATCGAGTGTGACCGCCAAGACGCTTGCACTAACGACGGGACAGGCTGCCCGCTATTGCCTGGTGAGTCCGGACACGATGGTGAACTGGATCAAGGCGAACAACCTTCCAGCCCAGCGGACGATCGGCGGCAAGTACCGGATTCTGGTTGGAGACCTGCGGCAGTTCATGGTCAGCAATGCAATGAGCACGGAACTGCTCGACGCTGAACTCGACTCCAGGTCCTATTGCTGGGAATCATGTGCGGGCGCAACTGACAAGGCCGCAACGCCGAACGAAGCTTGTTGCGAGTGCGCGGCCTACCGGACCAAGGCGCTGAATTGTTTTGAACTGCGGACGATCAACGCCGAGGGAAGTTGGGTCCACACGGACTGCGAGAGCTGTGCCTACTTCCGAAAATGGGCACATCTGCGGAGAGATGAATGAAACGGCTTGTCCAGCCAGATGCTCTGGCGAAAGCGATGGCAAACACACGGCCCGAGGCGATCCGCAAGGACCAGCGGCTCGATGTACCATACCACATCGAGCATCCACTCACGGCGGACCGCCCGCGCAAGTTCCTGGAGGCCTTCGCCGCCATCCTGCGCCATAATCCGTCGTATGTGCTGGCGCTGGAACATTACATCAAGGTCCAGGCCAAGTGCGGGCGCTGCGCGGTGGAGTGCATGCTCTACCAAGCCACCCACGACCCCAAGGACGTCCCCTGCCATCGCTCGTCGCTGCTGTTGGATGTCTACCGCCGATATTTCACTTTCGGGGGCCGGACCTGGGCTGCGATAACTGGTCGCGGCGATCTCACGGACGAGAAGCTCCAGGAGATGGCTGGGCGGGTCTGGTCATGTACCGCCTGCCGCAAGTGCATACTCGAGTGCCCTTCCGGCATTGACCACGGTTTGTTGACGCACCTGGCGCGGTACGTCCTCAGCGAGCTTGACATCGTGCCCCGGGCTCTGGTTGTCAGCACGCGTGAGCAACTCGAAGGCGAGACCGGGAACACCTCCGCGTTTCCGGTACCGGCGATTGTCGATGGCCTCGAGTTTCTCGAAGAGGAGATACTCGAGGAGCAGGGAGTCGAGATAAAGTTCCCGCTCGACGTGGACGGGGCCGAGTTCGTGTTCTTCCCGGCCGTCAGCGACTTCATGATCGAGGCCGAGACGCTAATGGGGAACGCCGCGGTCATGGCGGCAACCGGCGCTTCCTGGACGATCGGCAAGCAGTACTTCGACGGGATCAACTACGGACTGTTCTATAGCGATCGCATCCTGGACCGCGTTGTGAGCAAGGTCGATGCCGAGACCCGGCGGCTCAAGGGCAAGACCGTAATGATCGGCGAGTGCGGCCACGCAAGCCGATCCGCGAAGTTGGGACTTGCCACGTTTTGCGGCGGCAAGGACTCCTTGCCAATCGTGAACTGCATGGAGTACGCCTACGACGCGTGGAAGGCGGGCAAGCTGAAGCTGATCAGCGGCGCGATCAAGGAACGCGTGACGTATCACGATCCGTGCAACCTCGCCCGCACAAAGTGGGTCACGGAACAGCCGCGCGAGCTGCTCAAGCATATCTGCGAAGACTACGTCGAGATGACACCCAATCGCGAGGAGAACATCTGCTGCGGCGGTGGCGGCGGCACGGTCTCGATCGACGAACTCCGCGCCTATCGCACCGGCGTATCCGGCAAAGCCAAGGCGGAGCAGATTCGCGCGACCGGCGCGGCACTGTGCGTCGCCCCGTGCGCAAACTGCAAGAAACAGCTCAAGGAGCTGGTGGAAGATCAGAAGGTGGACTGCGAGATAGTCGGGCTCCACGACCTGTTGTACAAGGCCATCGACTACTCGGAGCTCAAAAGACAACAAGGCGTCGAGTCCGACGAGGCGCCAAGCGAGGCCTAGAGTGACACTGAACTCATCGGAGGCTGCGGCAACGTGAACACCACAGTGGAATCGATGCTTGAATTCGCGCGCGGGCCGTTGTTTCGGCTCAGCTTCGCGCTGATGGTGCTCGGTCTGGCTCGACTGGTGTGCCTGACCATCTACGGTGCCGTCCGGACCTACATCTTGGCTGGCGACAAGAGGATACCATGGCCCCTCATCCGCCAACGTACGCTCTGGGCACTTGTGCCGTTCACGCGGCTGCATCGAACGCGGAGCTTCTACAGCATAGCCAGCGTTCTGTTCCATGTAGGGCTGATCGTCACGCCGATATTCCTTTTCGCTCACATTCGCCTGTGGGAGCGGCAGATCGGGTTCGGCTGGCCCGCGCTTTCGCCGCTGGTCGCCGATGTCATGACGATCGCGACGATCATCCTGGCCCTCATCCTCTTTGCCGGGCGAGTGGCCTCACCGCTGTCCCGGACGTTGAGTCGTGGGCAAGACTACGTCTGGCCATTGCTACTGGCCGTGCCGTTTATCAGCGGCCTGTTTGCGTCGCGGCCCACGTGGTGCCCGGTGGATTATCAGGTGATGCTGCTGATTCACGTGCTCAGCGCCGAGCTGATCTTCGTGCTGATTCCGTTCTCGAAGATCACGCACTGCGTACTGATCCCCTTCTCTCAGCTCGTATCCGATTTGGGCTGGCGATTCCCGGCCTCCGCGGGCAGGGACGTTGCCCGAGCCCTCGGTAAGGAGTCCGCACCGCTATGAGTGGAGATGCAAACACATTTGCCATACTGACCGACACGACGAAGTGTACGGGTTGCGAGATGTGCGTTGCCGCCTGCAAGCAGGAGAACGGCCTGGGCAAGGATCACATGCAGCGCTGGCAGCGCAATGTTGACGACCTGTCCAGCACACGCTTCACGACGATCATCCGTCGCCCCGGAGGCCGTTCGGTTCGACAGCAGTGCCGGCACTGTGCCGAGCCAGCCTGCGCGTCGGCCTGCATCGTCGGCGCACTCACCAAGACCGACGAAGGGCCGGTGATCTACGACGCGGACAAGTGCATGGGATGCCGCTATTGCATGATGGCCTGCCCGTACGGAGTTCCGCGCTACGACTGGGACCAGGCTGTCCCCTACATTCGCAAATGCACCATGTGTTACGGCCTGGTCAAGGAGGGTAAGCAACCGGCCTGCACCGAATCCTGTC
>CAZUCH010000200.1:0-6087 GCA_964619045.1 uncultured Planctomycetales bacterium
GGCCTGGGCTCGTCAGCTCGACGAGTACTCCCAATCGCATCTGTTGGCCTTCTGGCAGGATTTGACCAGTGAGCAGCAAGCGCAGCTTCTGGACGATCTCGAACGCGTTGATTTTGCGCGTTGTCGCCCGCTGATCGAGTCTCACGTCCGGGATCGCGCGTCGATGGCGGTCGCCGAGCACATTGAGCCGCCGCCCATCATGCCGGCCGAGCCTGGTGCCGAGCACGCCGAGCTGTACGAGCGCGCCCAGCGCGCCGGCGAAGACGCCATCCGCGCCGGTCAGGTGGCGGCGTTCACGGTGGCGGGGGGGCAGGGCACCCGTTTGGGGTTCGACGGCCCCAAGGGCGCCTTCAGAATCAGCCCAGTGCGACAGGCTCCGCTATTCCAGCTTTTCGCCGAGAGCTTGCTGGGCACTCAGCGTCGCTATGGCCACCGGCCGCGCTGGTACATAATGACCAGCCTCTCCAACCACCAGGAGACGATTGACTTCTTCGAGCGCAACGCGCACTTCGGCCTCTCCGCCGACGACATCATGTTCTTCCAGCAAGGGCAGATGCCGGCTTTCCTGCCCGACGGCCGCATGGCTTTGGCTCAGCAACACCGAGTGGCGCTCTCGCCCGACGGCCACGGCGGCAGCCTGCGAGCGTTGGCCGACAGCGGCGCCCTCGATGACATGCAAGCTCGCGGAATCGACACGATCAGCTATTTCCAGGTCGACAACCCCCTCACGCGGATCATCGACCCGCTGTTTGTCGGCCTGCACCGGGTGACCGAGTCGGAGATGTCCAGTAAGGCTGTGAGAAAGGCCCATGACACCGAGCGCGTCGGCAACTTCTGCCTGGTTGGCGACCGCATGGAGGTCATCGAGTACAGCGACCTGCCCGCCGAACTCGCCAGCGCCCGGAATGCCGACGGCAGTCGCCGTTTCGACGCCGGCAGCGTGGCCATACACATCCTAGATCGCGAGTTTGTGAAGCGGCTGACCGCGTCCAGCTCGACCGTGGCACTCCCCTGGCACCGGGCCGAGAAGAAGGTCACGGTGGTTGACGCGGATGGCGGTGCGGTAGTGCCGAACGACCCCAACGTGGTCAAGCTCGAGATGTTCGTGTTTGACGCGATCCCCCTGGCGCGCAATCCGTTGGTGCTGTACGCCGAGCGGGCGGAGGAGTTCAGCCCCGTCAAGAATGCGGAGGGCGACGATTCGCCCGCGACGACTCGTCGCGACCTGATCCGTCGGGCAGCGCGCTGGCTGGAATCCGCGGGAGCAACCGTCCCACGCACCGCCGACGGCGAACCGGCCATGCCGATCGAGATCAGCCCGGCGTACGCCCTGGACGCCGCCGACCTGCGCGACCAACTCGCCAATCCGCCCGCCCTCTCACCAGACGAGCCGCTGCTGCTGGCCTAGCGAAGCGCTAGTCGGCCGGCTTCCAGTCGATGACTCGCAGCTCGACGCTGCGCCGGCCCTGCCACTCGTTGATGAGCGGCTCGAACGCCAGACGCAGGCGGCGATGTTGAGCGATCTCATCGGCTTGGGGGCCGTGGTTGAATGCGATCGCCTTGCGATGGGTGCTGCCCTGACGCAGCCTCAGTTGAAGATGGGCGCCGTCACGACCGACCACACGCGGCTGATCGACCAACTCAACGACCGGCGTCGCCAGGCGCGGCCGCGGATTGCCCTCGCCGAACGGTGCCAGCCGCTGGATCATGTCCACAACCTCGGTCGTGAGTTGGGCCAGCGGAACCTCGTCGTCCAGACGCAGCTTCGGGCACAGGTCGGCGGCGGTCAGTCGATTTGCCGCCTGCTCCTGAAAAGCCGTGGTGAAGGCCTCAACCTGATCCGCGCGCAGCCGAACGCCGGCGGCCATTGCGTGCCCGCCGTGGCCCAGCAGGTGCGGCGAACATTTCTCCAGCACTTCGTGCAGCGGGAAATGCTGAATACTGCGGCCGGAGCCCTGGCCTGTGTCGCCGTCGAGTGCGATCAGCACAGTCGGACGCCCGAAGCGTCGCACCATCCGGGATGCGACGATGCCGATCACGCCCGCGTGCCACTCACCATTGGCCAGGACGATGCCGCGACAACTATCGCGATCGTACCCGTGCTCGATGACCAGCGCCTCGGCTTGCTTGGTGATCTCGCGTTCGACCTTCTGACGGCGCCGATTCTCCGCGTCCAGCGTGACGGCGATTTCGCGTGCTCGGTCGGCGTCGGCCCGAGTGAACAGCTCAACCGCCAGTTGAGCGTGCCCCATCCGGCCGATGGCATTGAGGCGCGGCGCGAGCCTGAATCCGACATCGTAGTCGTCAAGCGACGCCTTCTCGGCCAACCCGGAGACTTCGATAAGGGCGCGCAGCCCGGAGTTCCGCGTTTCGCGCAGGTGCCGTAGGCCATAGCTGGTGATGACACGGTTCTCGCCCTTCAGCGGCACGACATCGGCGATCAACCCCAGGGCGGCAAACGCGGTGGCGTCAACCAGGAACTCGCGGAAGGCCGGCGCGACGCGAGCTGTGCCAGAAACGTCCTGCGCGAGCGCCCACGCGATCTTGAGGGCCACACCGGCGCCGCACAGGTCGGGGTTCGGACTGTCGCCCAGCGCGGTGGGGTGAACGATGGTCGCCGCCGCCGGCAGCTCGTCACGTGGCTGATGGTGGTCGGTGATGATGACCTCCATGCCCAGCTCGCACGCCCGGCTAACCTCCTCGCAGGCCGTTATGCCGCAGTCCACCGTGATCAGCAGCTTGCCGCCGTCAGCGGCGATCTTCTCCATGGCGTCGGCGTTGAGGCCATAGCCCTCTTCGAGTCGGCTGGGGATGTAGAAAGTGACGTCCGCGCCCGCTAGCCGGAGTGCGTGCCACAGGATCGTCGTCGCGGTTATGCCATCGACGTCGTAGTCGCCATAAATCACGATCTTGCGACCATCGCGGGCAGCCGCGACCAGGCGGCGACCGGCATCAACGGCACCGGGCAACGTCTCCGGCGGCAGAAGGGCCTTGAAGTCCGGGGTCAGGAACGGCCCGACATCGGCAGCGGTCTGAACGCCGCGTTCCAGCAGCAACTGCGCGATCAGCGGCGAAATGCCTGTATCGGACGCGAGTTTGTCACGATCGGGATGCGGGGAGGCGATTACCCACTGGCGCTCGCTGTTCGATTGCGGTTCAACGATGGCTCGTGCTCCTCTCTAAGTGCACAGCAGGACGCGACTCGGGGTTGTCGGCTCATCAAGGAGTGATAGGGTAGCACACTACGCCCGGCCGGTCAGCTTGCCGGTCCGGTCAGCTTGTGAAACCGGTTTGCAGCCAGTGCTACCTGGGATTCTCAGGCATTCGCTTGACACCCGGCATGTCCCTTGCCTGCGCGTCGCGCGCTTTTGTAGTCCATTATGACCCGTGGCGCGCAGACGCGACGATGGTACGCCTCAATGAACTTGTCCCCTCTTCCCCTTCTAGAGAACCAGGCCCATGTCGATTCCCACAGTGACCACGGACCACATCGGGCCTGCCGGTGTTTCGAAGCTCACGCAACTCGTGGTGTTGCGATGCTGCAGGAGGATACGGAAGCCGGTCGCGCCAATAACCGTTGGAAGGGTCATTCTAGATGCTATATTCCTGGCGGCCAGGAGTGACTTAATGCTACCTCCCACAATGTTGGTGATCTCGCCGATCGCGTCCCCGGTGTCGACGTCATCCGACGACAGCTCGCAACCGGCGAGTCGAGATGCGACCACATTGGCTGCCCTCTGCGTGAAGCCGAGCGTCACTGACCAGTTCACGTCGCCATGGAGAGCCATCATGCCCAGGACAATCTGCCCGCCCCGGGCGACCTCATCCTCCGGTGCGACGGTCAACGCAACGTCGCAGGCCTTGGCAAGCACGCGTTCAAAGGCTTGCGGCACGCACTCGCCGTGTGGCACGATGCAGGGACCGGAGTCTTCCGGAATCGCGTCGATGAGTTTCCGCAGGCCGGCCTGAAGACGGTCGCGATCGACGGGTTTGAGCAGGAACGCGGCGATGCCGGTTTCCTTGATCGCCTCCGATTGCTTATCCGTGCTGGTTTCCCCGGTGATCATCACGATGGGCGGACAGTCAACATGCTTCGATCGCAGCTTCCGTGTGAACGCCAGCCCGTCCATGCGCGGCAGGTTCATATCGACAAAGAGGATCTGCGTCTCGCCCGGCCGATACTTCTCAAGGGCATCGAGGCCGTCTTGCGCCTCGGTAAAGACGAAGTCCGCCAACCCGGTTTGGGTCAGGGCTCGCATGACGAGTTTCCGAGTTGTCGTCGAGTCGTCGACGACCAAGGCATTGAGACGACGTGTCATCCTGATGGCCCCTCTTGATGTTTCACGATCTTTGTCTCCACGGTCGCCATCATATGGCCCATGCCGCCTTGGCCGCAACCATCGGAAGCCGGATTAGGGCCGGGCTTCGTTGTCATGGGTTTTCGGGAGCGGGTCGAAGGAGGGAGGCGAAGGCCGAGCCGACGGGCTTCGGCCACTTGGTGTATCACGGCGCTTCTGGTTCAGCGAGGATGAGCGGCTATTGGAGCGGGAGATTCGAGGGATCAGGATTCAGTGTACGCAAAGGGGCGACTAACGAACGACATGCCGACGCGAAGGGCCGTCGGCATGAAAACACATGAAGACGGGGCGCCCTTGTGTGGTCTGGAGCTACACTCCACGTGGAACTGGCAACCCGTGTACTCAAGCCTACAACTTCCGGCTCTGTGCGACCGAGCTGCCCTCGAACCGGCGACCTTGGCCCCGGCCCGGCGACTACGACGTGCAGCGTTACGAGCTGCCGGTACGGGACTTCGAGGCCGGCGATCGGCGAATCAGTATCGTCTGATCAGAACCGCGAGCGTCAGCGACCGGCCCCAAAACGAAACCGCGCAGGGTGTCACGCCGGCGGCTTGTCGCGTCGGCATGTTATCAGCTACTCTGGCAACACGGAGCGAACAACTATGACCCTCAGACTACTGGCATGGACCTTGATTCTCGTGACTGCGCGGGACACCAGTGCGGCGGTTGACGAATACGACGTCGTCGTCTACGGCGGCACCTCCGCGGGCGTGATCGCCGTCGTAAAGACAGCCCGACTCGGCCGAACCGTCGTGCTGATCGAGCCCTCCCGCCACCTCGGTGGGCTCAGTTCCGGCGGCCTGGGCGCCACCGACATCGGCAACAAGCAGGCCATCGGCGGGATGTCGCGCGAGTTCTACCAACGTGTCGGCCAGGTCTATGGCAAGAGCGAGGCATGGACCTTCGAGCCGCACGTTGCCGAGGATGTCTTCAACGTGCTGATCCGCGAGGCGCGAGTGCCGGTCGTTCTAGGCGAGCGACTCGACTTGAAGGCCGGCGTGAAAATGAGCGGCGGGCGAATCGACTCGATCGTGATGGAGTCCGGTCGCCGCTTTCGCGGGAAGATGTTCATTGACGCTTCCTACGAAGGCGACCTGATGGCTCACGCCGGCGTGAGCTACACATTCGGACGCGAGAGCAACGAGGTCCACGGCGAAGCACTCAACGGCGTGCAGACCGCCAACGCCGTCCACCATCAGTTCACCAAGCCGGTCGATCCCTACGCCAAACCCGGCGATCCGGCCAGCGGTTTGCTACCGGGTGTGCAGGCCGGTGGCGCTGGCACGGACGGAGCCGCCGATCAGTGCATCCAAGCCTACAACTTCCGGCTCTGTGCGACCGATGTGCCCGAGAATCGCCGACCCTGGCCACGGCCCGCCGACTACGACGCGCTACGCTACGAGCTGCTGCTGCGGAACTTCGAGGCCGGCGATCGGCGAATCCCCTGGCACGCGGTGATGATGCCCAACCGCAAGACCGACGCCAACAACAACCACGCCGTCTCGACCGACTACATTGGAATGAACTACGAATACCCCGACGGTGACCATGCGACTCGTGACCGGATCATCCAAGCGCACCGGTCGTATCAGCAGGGGTTGATGTGGACGCTGGCGAACCACCCGCGCGTGCCCGAGGAGATTCGCACGTACTTTCAGACCTGGGGCCTGGCCAAGGATGAGTTCACCGACAACGACAACTGGCCGCACCAGCTCTACATCCGCGAAGC
>CAZUCH010000201.1:0-6078 GCA_964619045.1 uncultured Planctomycetales bacterium
GCGTGGTTTGGCGGTGACTGTGGACATAGCGCCGCGGATGACGCTGGGCGACCGGGCGACGGTGTTGGTGAGTGTGGACAACGGCAATCGTCAGGCAGTGGAGGCGTCGCTGAATGTCGCCGTCGGGGAGGGGCTGGTGGTTGTGGCGTCGGATGGTGAATTGGGCGGTGGTGATCCGATAAGTGTCATGATTCCGGCCGAGGGGCGGGCGTCATGGGCTGTCGATGTTCGGGCGCGGCGCGGCGGGCCGGGTGAGGTGGTGGGCGAAATCGTGCACGGGGATCGGCGGTGGGTGGCGCGCGGAGGATACGAAATCGAGCCGGCGGAACAGGCAGCGGATGGCGGGGTAGGGGGCTTCGCCCGGCGGCTGTATGTGCGGCAGCCGAAGGGTGACCGCACCGGGCACGGGCGCGCGAGAGGGACGCGTGTTCTCTGGCACTGGGTGGAGCTGGAGGCGGGTGAGCGGCTGCATCCGGGGCAATTCATTCGAGTGGAGGAGACGCTGACATTGGAGCGGCCGCTCGCGGGCGTGACGTGGTCGCTGCGGGTGCCGGCGGTGTGCGGCGTTGTGACGAAAGATTCGGGGCCGGCGCGAACTCCTGGCACTCGTCGGTTGGGCCTCTCGGATGAGCTGCGGTATGGGCTAGGGTCGCTGAACGCCGGCCAGCACTCGTATGAATACTATCTGGCCGTGATTCGGGGAGGGGAATGTGCGTTCGCGGCACCGGTATTGGAGGTAGGCAAGCAGCGGATCGCGGTTGACGAGGATGGTACGCGGCTGACGGTGACTTCGGGCGGCGTGTTTGAACCGGATGAGTAGGCTGGCGGCGGGGGCGGGAATGGGCTGCGATCGGAGATCTGCCCGGTTGCGTCGGCGGGGTGGTCGGGCTACACTTTCGCGCAATATGTTGTATGGGGTTTCGAGAGCGAGCCTCGTACGTTGAGCAGGCCGGTTCGATAGTGTTGTGGGCCGGCGCGTTACTGTGATCGCGGGCGTAAGCGCAGGCGTTACGCCGGTGATCGGCTGCCCAGCCTCTCGTTGGTGCGTTGGCGGTCGTGAGCAAGGAGATCCGGATGTCAGTGGTAGTGCGAATCTGGAGCGTGGTTGGGTTGTTGGTTGCGTTGTCGCTGGTCGCGTCGGCGTCGGGGCAAGGCAACGATGAACTGCTTGCGGCCGGAGAGCTGTTCGAGAAGCAGGAATATGTGGCCGCGCAAGAGGCCCTGCTGGCTGTTGATCGTGAGGGGTTGAGCGAGTCCGAAGAAGCCCACTTGGACGTGTTGCTGGGGCTGGTGGCGACGGCGATCAAGGCGCGCGAGAAGAGCGGGCAGGATTTCGCTGATGCCGACGCAGCGTACCAGGAGGGGAACTGGGACGTTGCCGATGAGCTGTACAGGTTGGTCGAGGATAATGAATACGCGTTGATCGCCGACCGGAAGAGTGCGGCGGGGCAGCGTCTACGGATAATCGAGAAAAAACGCCTGGCCGAGGCGGCCCAGCCTTCCGGGACCGTTGAGGGTACGGCTGTAACGGAGCCGGTTGCGCAAGTCGCGGAAGAGGAGCAGATTGCGGCGCAGCCGGGGCCGCGTCGTCTGACTCCGACGGACGAGTTGCGTCTGAAGGACGCGCTGCTGTGGCAGCGGGCGGTGGCAAAGTCGCAGCAGGCGTCGACCAAGGCGCGCGAGGCGATGGCGGCGCATGATTACAGCGAGGCGCGCAAGTGGGTGGACACGGCGTCGCAGACGATCGAGGCCGCGGCGCGCTATGCGGAGCCGGTGTCGAAGTACGCGGCCGCGAAGCAGGTCGTGGCGGACCTCAAGCGAGATTTGGATGACTCCTCGGTGGCCTACGGCCAGACACGGGCCGAGAAGCAGCGGCAGGAGATAAAGGACCGAATCGACAAACGCCGGCGCCTGCTGGAGCAGCAGAAGGCCGAGAAGGTTGAACAGCTTTTTAATGCCAGCGAGCAGTTGCGGGGTGAGCGCAGGTTCACGGAAGCGGCTGAAGTGCTGCGCGAGATTCTGCGGCTTGAGCCCGGCAACCCTCGGGCACGCTATGAGTTGCAATGGGCCGAGGATTTCGAGTCGTTTGATCGGCAGACTCAATGGCAGCACGATGTGTACACGCAGCAGAGGAAAGCGCTGATCAGCGCCGAGGAGGCGATGATTCCGTGGGACGCGGACGTGATGTACCCGCAGAATTGGCGCGAGTTGACCGCGGCGCGCGAGCAGGCCGGAATCGGTAGCGGTGACGACCTTGAGAATGTCGAGCTGAATCAGAAGCTGGACGCGCCCCTGACGGGTGCTCCGGAGTTCGATGAGGATCCATTCGAGTCAGTCGTGGCGTACCTCCGTGAGATGACGGGAATCAACATCACGATCGACTGGACCGACCTGGATGACGCCGCCGGCATCCAGCGTGACGCTCCGGTGACGTTCCAAGCCGCCGGTTTGACGGCGCGCGTCGTGTTGGCCGAGGTGCTCTCGCAGGTGGGGGGCGAGACGCAGTTGGCGTTCGCGATTGGCGACGGTCTGCTGCGCGTGGCTACCAAGGCGAAACTTGACCGGGACAAAGGGGTACGTATCTACGACATCCGTGATCTGCTGTTCACGGCTCCGCAGGCTCAGGTTCCGCAGATGAACGTTTCTCAGGGGATGGGCCAGGGCGGCGGCGGCGGCGGCGGCGGCGGCGGCGGAGGTGGTGGTGGTGGAATGTTCCAGGGCGGTCGCCAGAACCGCCAGCAGGACGTGGGGCAGGGGCAGACTGCCGGCCTCACCGAGCAGATCATGGACATTATTCGCCAGACGGTCGAGCCCGACTCCTGGCGTGAGACCGAGGGCGGAGACGGGTCGATTCGGGATCTAAACGGCCAACTCATCGTTTACAACACGTCCGGTGCTCACACGCAGGTGAAGGATCTGCTCAGCCAACTGCGATTGACCCGCGCTCTACAGATCAGCGTCGAAGCGCGGTTCCTGAGCGTGCAGTCGAACTTCCTGGAGGAGTTCGGCGTCGATCTGGACTTCGTCTTCAACTCCGGCAGCGCGGGGTACGATACAGTCGGGCTAAGCGACCCGGCGACAGGCGCTAACATTCTGGTGCCGCGGCAGTTCTCGCGGATTGGTTCTTTCGCCTCGCCGCCGGCGTTCGGTCAACCCCTGACGCCGTCTGGTGCGGCGGGCAGCCCGAGCCAGCCGTATGGTCAGGCGGCTTTTGTACCGTCGCGCGGGGGGATTGGGCCGCACGTTCAGCACATGACGCCGATCGCGATGCAGCAGGCCGGGCGGACGTAGGCCCAGCCGCGTAGCACTGGCGTGCCCGGTACGTTTGCCGGCGGCATCGTGGAGCCGGCTTTGAGCATCGCTGGTTCGTTCCTGGACAACATCCAGGTCGACTTCTTGATCCGTGCAACGCAGGCCAACGCACGCGCCAGCATCGTGCAGGCCCCGCGAATCGTCTTTTTCAACGCAGGCTCGGCCGCCATCACGATAGGCCGCACGCGGGACTATGTGTCGAGCCTGGAGCCGCGTCTGGCGGAAGGGGCCGTCGGTTTCACGCCGGTCACCCAGCAGGCCCAGAGCGGCGTCAGCATGTGGGTGCGGGGCAGCATCGCGGCCGACCGGCGTTATGTCACACTGACGCTGGTTCTGTCGGAGCGTGGCGAGCCTGACATCCAACAGGTCGAGATTCAGCGTGCCAGCGGTAATTCGCCAGGTTCGTTCATCTCGCTACTCGAACAGAGCTTCCAGACTCTTGAGACGACGGTCTCGGTCCCCGATGGCGGGACCGTACTGCTGGGCGGCATGAAGCAGGTTGGTGAGACCGAGGTTGAGGCCGGGGTGCCGATCCTGAGCAAGATTCCGATTCTGAAGCGTGCGTTCACAAACCAGTCAACGGTTAAGGACACGCGCACGATGCTGATATTGGCCAAGGCCAAGATCATCATCCAGACGGAGGCGGAGGAAGAGGCCTTCCCCACGTTCACCAGCACGGGTTTCTAGGCGTTCGAGATACGCTGTCGCCTGCCTGCCGTGGGGAGCGCGAGTCTGGCGGGCGGGACGATCAACGGTGCCCGTCGCGGGCTGCGGCGGGTGCTGTCCGTTTGTGGGCGTCGGCGGGAGCCGTGGCGCCCTGCTCAGTGGATGGTTGGGGCGTCTGAACCGTCGGTTTCGAGCTTGCGCTTGAGATGTCGCAGCTTGAGGAGGTTGCTGACGCGGGCCAGCAACTCGATCTTGTTGACGGGTTTGCTGAGGAAGTCGTCGCCGCCGCACTCGCGCGCCCGTTCCAGGTCGCCGGCCTCGTTTAGGGCTGTGACCATTATGATGGGGATGTCGCGGTAGCGGGGGTCGTCCTTCAGCAATCGACAGACCTCGAAGCCGCTCTTCTTGGGCATCATGATGTCGAGGAGGATCAGGTCGGGCTGGTGCTGCTCGACTTGGGCGATCGCGGCGTCTCCGTCGGCCGCCCATTTCACGGTGACGTTCAGCGGTTCGAGATAGGCCTCGAGCAGTTCGCCGATCTGTGGGTTATCGTCGGCGATGAGGACCGTGGAAGGGGGCACATTATCGGGTTGCGTGGTCATGGCTGCTTGGGCTCCGGATATTGCGGCAGTGTGCCCCAAAAACACGCGGGACGCAAACACAAATGGGCCGATGGTCTCGGGCATGGGCGGTGGGGCCGGGCGTGGCTTGTCGGAAACCTGGTGGCCGTATATATTGACAAGGAATTGACGGTACGTAGCTGCGGCGAGGGTAGCGTGATGTTGCCGGCCCGCCGTGGACATTGGAGTGCGTCGAATGCGTCGCTATTGCTTTGACGGTAGAGGGTTGGCGGTCATGGCGGGGATCGTTGTGTGTCTGGGGGGCCTGGTGAGCTGTGGAGGGGGGAGCGGTGCGTTCCAATTCCTTTACGGAACGCCGTTTTTCAGTGTCGGCGCGTTGAGTGCGGCAGCGGGCCCGAGCAGCACCGGGATTCAGTCGGGCGGCGGCCTGGGTGCGACCGGCGGTGGCTTCGTGGACCCGTGCGATGAGCCGCGGACTCGGAAGTTCGTGCGGATTTCCATGAGGAACCTGTCACGTGAGTACATACACTATTTCCTGGTTCTGATCGCGCGGGTCAATGGCGAGACTTACCCGGAGGGAGCTGTCTGCGCCGACGATATCAGCACTTACACCGCGTTCGGATACACGCAGGTCGCCGAGGGGCAACGTATTTCGTTCGGCAACTACTGCCTGGAAGGGCCGCTCCTGTATTACTTCCACCAGGGCGGGCGTTTCCAGGGGGCCGGCGGGTCGTCCAATCTGGGTTCGGCGATCGGCCCGGCACAGGGGTCCACGCCGGCGTACGACTCGTTCTTCACCAGCGGGGGCGCGAACGTCCCGGTTCCCGATGACATTCTGTTCCACAACCCGGGTACCGGCGAAGGCGCGACCCTGCATCTTAGCGACATTCAGAACAACCCCTGCGACGTCATCATTGCGTCGAACGCGGATTCGGACTGTGAGCAGGATGCCTTCTATTACGTGAGCCAGGACGATCGCTTGGCGGGCTCGACCGGTTTGGGGTTTGGCTCCGGACGGCGAGTACCCAACGATATTCAGGGTACCGGTTGCCAATGCGGGCTCGGGGCCGACGCAGTTCAGACCCTGGCGCCGTCGGGAACCAGCAGTGGCGACGCGGCCTGCAATCAGTTCTTCCGCGGCGGCCGGATCGACTACGTGTTCGTGCGAGAAGATACCGACCCAGCGTTCCCGCAACTGCTGTGGCGCGTGACCGATGCCGTGGGCGGCAGGGCGCATGATTTTGACCCACGGGCCGGAATCGAGTAGGCACTGTCGATGGGGGGGCAGGTATGCCGAGACTGGGGCCGTCCCGGGCGTAGTCGCGCTCGGGGCGGCCTTTTTCGCGCGCCGCGGGTCTTGTCGAGAGGTGCCGCCCGCAAGCCAACCGTGACGTAGGCTTCGTCTGCCGCGGATGCCCGGCAGGCTGAGCCCGCCCCGAGCGTAAGCGACGGGCCAGAACAGAACCCCGAGCGTAAGCGACGGGCCGGAACGGAACCCCGAGCGTGAGCGACGGGCTCG
>CAZUCH010000202.1:0-6072 GCA_964619045.1 uncultured Planctomycetales bacterium
CCTTGACGTCGTCGGAGACTCCAGCGGCCGTACGTAATCGGTTGAAACCACGTCGAATGTGGTCGGGGTGGTAGTTGGTCCCGGCCGCGTTCTGGAACAGAGACGGATGCTGGGGATGCTGTGGAGCCGCCTTGAGAGCCCGTATTGTCCGATCCCAGAGCACGGCGACGCGGACGATTTTCGTTTTGCTGCGATCGGTGACCAACGTCCCCTTCTCAAGGTCGACCTCCTTCTTCAGGAGATCACCAACCTCCTTTCCGTACAGTGCGGCGTTGAGCATGCACAGCAGGATGGCCTTCCACTTGGAGTCCGCAACGCTCACCAGGGCATGGAAATCCTCACGAGAGATGGGATGCGGATCGGCCGATTCCTTGCGCGGTGGTTTCAGGATCTTGCAGAGCGCGAGCACCTTGGCGATGTCGGCGGGAGCAATGCCCCTCGTCGCAGCGAAATTGAAAAGTGCCTTGATCTTCCCGAACCGATGAGCGGCCCAGGCCCGCGAGCGTCCGCCGCGGTACTCGTCTATGACCCAATCGTGGTAGTCGGTGATCTGCTCTTGTGTGATATCGCGGATCGTCTTGCCGCCGATGAACTTTCGGAACTCCTGCCAGTACCGCTCCGATCTCTGGCGCTCGTGCCGCTGCACGTCCGCCTTCGTCGTGTATGTCTTGAGGATGGACACCAGCGTCGGGGACTTTCCTGGAAGCGGCAGGTCGTCAAGATACGCGATTTGTGGGATCCCCACGCGTTCGGCGAAGCGGATCGGGTTTTCGAGGATCTCGGCGCGCGCCCAATCGTAGAGCTTCGCCGGGTCCATCATCGTGTAGGACCGCGATACAAAGGTGCCTGGCTTGAGGCTGGCGGCGTCCTCTGGTTTGGGCAGAAGCTCTTCAGGCTTGGGGAGCCTGTCGAGGAAGTTCTTCGGCAGCAGCACTCGATCGCCGGGCGCGGGTACGTCGATCGGGATCGGGACCGCAGGCTCGCTGCCGTGCTCCGCTTGCCAGCGCCGGAACCGCATCAACGCTTGATCGAAGTCGCGGCCGAATGCCTTGCGGGGCCTGCTATGTGTGGCGTAGTATCGGCCCTGCGACGACAGCGACAGGCCAACGATTGGCCTCCCGGCCCTGTCCTTAACGTAGCGAGCCGGTCGGCCTCGGGGCATGGTTGGCTTGCTTCGCATCGTCTCCGCACTCCGCACGAAGGGGTCCAAACGCGTGCGCAGACGAGTATAATAAATTACCGATTAAAGTACAAGCCCCAGATCAAACGATCTGGGGCTTATTGGAGGCGGGGGGAATCGAACCCCCGTGTCGGAGCATTTCAGACTGGACATCTACGTGTGTAGTCGGATGTTCTGAAGTCTTAGCCCTTGGCAGACCAACCGACGGGGCATCCGCGGGCCGTGCCCGGCTTAATCTCGCCCACACGCCGCCAGGCGGTGCTCCGGCGTGAAGCCGTTGCACGTGCGGGCCAGCCTGCTATCTGCGTCGGAACCGGCTAGCAGACGTCGCCGGCCGACGGACTGCCTATTTGTTAGGCAGCCAGGCGATAGCCATCGTTGGCATCTAAAAATTGCGCCAGGGGTTTTACGAGGCCTCCTGACAACCTCGACACGCCATCCAGACCTCAACCTGCCCGGTCGAAGCCAATCGCCCCCATTTCGTTACTCCTGGTTGTCACAGATCTTGCGCCCGCACCAACCATCAGGCGCCGCCGCGAATAATGGGGCCAAACGCATCAGCCAACTGATCGCGGTCACACATAAGTATATGTCCCAGGCGACCACAAAGCGAATTCGCCCGACATTGCCGCCACGACTCTCGATCGCCACCCGCCGGTCACCAGCGATTGACGAAGCGCCCAGCATCGCCCGACAATCACCCCACCATGGCTGAACCGGCGGATAAGTGGAAGCGACATGCGCGTGTGTACCCCGAGTTGCTGCTGCTACCAAGCGATGTGGAACGCAAGCAGATTCTGCAGCAGGCCACTCGGGCGCTCGTGCTCCAGCCACTCTTTGTACTGAAATACCTCCTGGTTGTCATGGCCTTGACGGCAGCTTTGATCTTCCTTCTCGATACACCGCGTCTGGCCGCCCTGCTTCCGAAGAACTGGCCCGGCAGTGTCTCAGCCGGAATCGCCGGAGGAGTGGCTGGCGCGACGAGCATGTGGCTACTCCAGTATC
This sequence comes from uncultured Planctomycetales bacterium, assembly GCA_964619045.1. Classification (GTDB taxonomy): domain Bacteria; phylum Planctomycetota; class Phycisphaerae; order UBA1845; family Fen-1342; genus JANQFV01. The sequence goes on from CAZUCH010000202.1 coordinate 2,186, forward strand.
TGCGGCGTAACGCCACACACCGTTTTCTGCGGCAGCGTCTGCTCGAATTGCGGATCCCGGTCTGTCAAGGCTGTGGCTACGACCTGCGTGGCCAGACCACGCCGCGCTGTCCCGAATGCGGTCGAGGGTTTGCCGCCGAGATCCTGACCTGGCGGGATGGGCCGGCGTAGCCACTGGCGACCAGTCGGGCGCCACGTCGCCGCCTGGCGCGTAACTGTCTGTGGGGACGCCTGTTGCGCGCGCTCCGGTCATTTTCCGCAAGCAACGCCGCTCACGGGCATGGCATGGTCGATTGCAGGCGATGAGACTATGCAAGAGCCGTCCGATGCGTTAGACTCCGCACCGCTTGAGTGGGACGGTGTATCCGCGCTTGCTCAGGACGCCAGTCGGCTGCGGTTCGTGGTCGACGTCGCGACCGAATAACTCGGATTGTTGGTCCGCTTGCGGATCACGCGGGTCGCTGGTGCGGCCCTTTTTTGTTGGCTGTGAAGGCAGTGGCGCCAGGAGCACCGACGGCGCGTCGGCTCCGTGGCAGGCAGCGCGGCGACATTGCGCTGCCGCAGGGACGCGAGACTATGAACACAGATCTTCTGCGAATCATCGACAGCATCTGCCGGGACAAGAACATCGACCGCGACGAGCTCATCGGCGACATCGAAGTAGCGATGGCTGGCGCGGTACAGAGAAACTACGGCGAAGATACCGAGGCGGTGGTCAAGCTTGATCTCCTCAGCGGTCAGTTCAAGGCCACTGTCGATGGCCAACCGGTTGACGTCCAGGTTCTGGGCCGCATCGCTGCCCAGACCGCAAAGCAGATGATCATCCAGAAGACCCGCGAGCGCGAGCGCGTCAGCGTCTTCTCGGACTTCACCGCGCGGCGTGGACAGATTGTCACGGGCACGGTTACCCGCGCCGAGGGCGGCAACCTGCTGGTCAACATCGGTCGCGCCGAAGGGTTCCTGCCGCGCAGCGAGCAAATCCCCGGCGAGACACACCAAGCCGGCGAGCGCTTGCGTGTCCTGATCCTCGAGGTCCGCGAGCAGCCCAACCAGGTCAAGATCATCCTATCACGCTCGCATCCGGAACTCATCGAGCGGCTCTTCGAGCTCGAAGTCCCGGAAGTGGCCGAGCGGATCATCGAGATTCGCGCCCTGGCCCGCGAGGCCGGATATCGCACCAAGGTCGCCGTCACGAGCATCGACTCCAAGGTGGACGCCGTCGGGGCTTGCGTTGGCGTGCGGGGCAGTCGCATCAAGAACATCGTCGAGGAGCTGGGCGGCGAGAAGATCGACATTGTCCGCTGGAACGAGTCCAGCCAAATCCTGATCCAGAATGCGCTCAAGCCCGCCGAGGTCCAGGAGGTCGCCTTGTGCTTCGAGTTGGGCAAGGGGACGGTCGTCGTCGCCGAGGATCAACTCTCGCTCGCAATCGGCAAACGTGGACAGAACGTGCGCCTGGCGGCCCGGCTCACCGGCTGGGACATCGATATCCTGACGCCCGCCGAGTACACCAAGCACCTCGAGAACGTCGAGACTGTTCTCAAGGCCGTCGAGGGCGTTGACGACGTCATCATCGACAAGATCGCCGCCATCGGCTGTGTTTCCATCGGCGACCTCGATGAAGTCGGCCCGGGCCCGCTCGTCAACGAGCTCGAACTCGACGCCGAGCTAGCTGATCGCATCGTCGAAGCCGCCGGCGAGGAGGTCATTCGCCAGGAAGAGCAGCGTGAGGCCGACGCCAAGGCCAAGGTCGAGCAGGAACGACTGGCCCGCGAGCAGGGTATCGAGCCCGGCAGCGCCGCCTCGCTGGTCGCCGGTACCGCCGAAGTGCCAACCCCCGCCCCGACCGATGGCGCGGAGCAGCCCGCGGCGCCGGCCGCCGCCGAGACCGAAACTCCGGATGTTGAAACACCAGACGCCGATATGCCGGGTGCCGAGGCAGCTTCCGGCGACGTCGAGCAGTCCCCGGCCACCACAACGCCGGCCGAGCCAGGCGAGCCTGCGCCCCCAACTGAGTCCGCACCATCCTCGGATCCAACGGTCGTAGCCGAGGCCAGCACCGACGCCGAGGAACTCATCGCGCCTCGATCTCTGGACGCGCCCAGCGCCCCTACCACCGATCATCCGTCAGCAAACGAGCCGGAGACCGAGAGCACCTCCGCCCCCGAGAATCCGACGTGACAGCCTGGCGAAGCTGAGACACGGATAGCGCCGCCGCTTGGCGTGGGCCTGGGACCAACCGCAGGCGCGGCGGGTGGAATCAGCCCCTTGTACTCTCTCCCAGAGACCCTGTCGGGTGCCACTGCCGACTCCACAGAATCGCCGAGACGGAGTGCCAGGGCTTGGCCGCCTATCTGGTTCGTCCGGCTTTCTTCTGGGAAGGACACTCGGATTCTGAGGAAGAACTGGCCGTCGTTGCGGAAGCCGTTGGCCATCCGCCTGATGACCTTGATCTTGCTGTTGACCCCTTCCAGAAGGCCTCCTCAGCGGAATTCGGGGGCAAGTTGAGGCTCGGCTGTCACATTGTCACGCACGAGTCTTCGAGAAGAAACTCATCGCCCAGGCTGGGGTCATCCTCGCCGCTCACCATATTGCGTGGTTGTCCGGTACATTCAACGACGCTCTGCCAGAAGTTGCCCTGTGGATCAAGCCGCTTTGTGCGGGCAACGGCGGCGGCAATCGGAACGTGCGTGAACTGGTTATTCCAGTATCCCACGAAGACGCCGGTCTTCCCGGCCATCGCCGCGTGGGCCGCCATCTGGCCGAGGGTACTAGCGAAAAGCGAATCGCTCGGCGTCGCCGGCGCCGAGCGAATCAGGTAGCTGGGATCGATGTACTTGAGTGCGAAGGAGACCTTCAGCAGCTTGAGGTATTCGCTGATTCGGTCGCGCAGCAGGATGCCGATGTCTCTTAGACACGGGTTGCCGGAGGCGTCGGTGGCCCCTGAATCGCCGCCGTCCGGATCGAAGAGATGTTGCCCGGCTCCCTCGGCCACGACAATCACCGCGTGGCTCCTCTTCTTGAGGCGGCGATAGACGTGCGTCAGGAGTCCGTTGCCGCCGGCCAACTCGAAGTCAACCTCGGGCACCAGGACGAAGTTCGCATCCCGGTTGGCCAACGCCGCGTGGGCGGCAATGAACCCCGCGTGGCGCCCCATCAACTTGACCAGACCGATCCCGCCGCGCCCCCCCTTGGCCTCGATGTGGGCACCGCGAATCGCCTCGGCGGCCACCGAGTATGCGGTTTCGAAGCCGAACGTCCGCGCGGTGTACTGGATATCGTTGTCGATCGTCTTGGGGACGGCCACGACGCTGATCTTCAGTCCACGCGTCTGGACTTCCTGAGAAATCGCCAGTGCTCCCCGGAAAGTGCCGTCGCCGCCCACGCAGAACAACGCCTGGATGTTGAGCCGCTCGAGCGCATCAACCATCTCGACGATGTCCTGTGGTCCTCGTGAGGACGAGAGGATCGTGCCGCCCTGCTCGTGAATATCGCTGACCACTGTCGGGTCGAGCATGATGGTCTCATGGCCGTACTTGGGCACAATGCCCTCGAAGCCGTACCTGAAGCCATGGATGATCCTGAGACCGTATTCGTGGTAAAGCTGCAGGACGATCGCACGGATTACGGCGTTGAGCCCCGGACATAGACCGCCGCAAGTCACGATCCCGCAGCGCATCTTGGCTGCGTCGAAGTAGATCCGCTCGCGCGGACCGGCTAGCTCGAACGCCAGTGGTTGCCCCTGGCCGTCCCGCTGAGCTTCGGATGTCGAATCGCCGGGGGCATGCACCTTAGTGTCGTACAGCGTCAGCTCGTCATCGGAGACAAACCGGGAGGCGTGGTACGGGGATGGCACCTTCGCCGCACCGAGTGACGGAACCGCGAAGC
>CAZUCH010000203.1:0-6045 GCA_964619045.1 uncultured Planctomycetales bacterium
CGCCACGTCCAGCGCCGCGACCCAGCACGCGGCCCCAAGAACCGCGCCCAGGATCGCCAACGATAGCGGCAGCGTCGGGCCGATCACGGTCAGCACGGCGGCCCCGACGGCCAACCCGGCCGCGATCAGCCCGCGGTACATTCCAGCATCGGAGAACTCGCCGCCGAAGACGTCGCGCACGATCGCCGGCACGACCGAGATGATCACGCCCGCCGACGCCCAGAACACCGTCCCCAACAGGATGATTTGCACGACTCGGCGATGACGGGCAACGTAAGTGAACCCGGCCCGAATCGGCGTCCACACGCCGAGCGGGATGGTGTGTGGCACGGCCCGTGTCTGGCGCATCGCGATGCCGCCGATCAGCACCGCGCTGGCCACGAACGTCAGCGCGTCCAGCCGGTAGTTCCAGTACACGCCGAAGTGGCCGGCGATGGCCCAGTCAACGAGCAGCCCGCCCACCAAGCCGCTCAGAATCGCCCCGATCGTGCCCACCGCGCTGATCATGGCGTTGGCCCGGACGAGTTGATCGTCGCGGATCAACGTCGGCACCATTGCCTGCCGGCATGGCGAGAAGAAGGCCGCGAACACGCCCGTCAGCAGCAGCGGCAGGGCGATCGAGAAATCGCCCAGCCCCTTCGAGAACAGATACGGCACGCTGATCGTCAGCGTGATCATCACGCCCGCTCGCAGCAGGTCGGTGATGATCATCGTCCAGCGCCGGCTGAAACGATCGGCCCACCAGCCCGCCAGTGGCCCGAGGGCGACGAACGGTGCGAAGAAACAGAAGGTCATCAGCGCCTGGACGCGGGTGATATCGTCGCGCTCGAAGCCGCCTGCTTCGTTTAGCAGCGCCATCTCGCTGAGGTGGTCGCCGAAAGCGCTAACGCCGTAGGCCGCCCAGAGCAACACGAAGTTGCGGTTGCGGACGAGTAGATTCGGCATACGAGCCTGTGAATGGTCAGCAGCCAATGGCAACCTCGTGCAAGACGACGCCCCAGTTCGCTCCGAGGGATTGTATTTACGCCGGTATGGGGGGCAGTGTAAAGTGCGAGTTGAGGGCATAAAGCCAAGGGGCCGGACTTGAGGAGCTTCGCCATGCCACGCCAACGCTCAATCACACAAGCCACAGTGGTCGTATTGGCTACCGCGCTAGCCGGCTGCGACAGCGGCTCGCCGAATTCTGGCCGCCAACCCGGAAGTCGCCCCGCCGTTGAAACGCCGGCCTCGGCGCCCTCTGACACGCAACCCGCCACCAAGCCGGCCGAGCCCGAGATTCCCGAGTATTTCAAGATCGTGAACCGCTTTGACCGCACCAAGACCGTACATTTTCAGTCACGTGTCGAGTCGGGCAACCGTCTGGTCATCCAGACGCGCAACATTCGGCGTCTGCGGATCGACCGCGCTGCTCTCCCGCTGGCCGGCGACAAACGCATAATCCTGCAACTCGACGACCAAGGCATCGAATGGACCGCCAGTTCGTGCGTCGTCGAGTTCGAGCGATCGCTCTCCGGCGAGTGGCAGCCGATCAAGCCCGAACCTGAGCCGGCGCCCGCCGAGAAGACCGAGAAGCCGTAACAATGCCCGATGAAGCGTGCCCGTATGTGTCCCGCGGAGGATTGAAGCTCGCCGCCGCCCTGGCCGAGTTCAAGATCGACCCGCACGGCTGGACGTGCGCCGACTTTGGCAGCCACGCCGGCGGCTTCGTCGATTGCCTGCTCCAGCACGGGGCCGAACGCGTCTACGCCGTCGATCCGGGCTACGGCGTCCTGGACTATTCGCTGCGGCGCGACCAGCGCGTCGTCGTGTGCGAGCGCACCAACGCTCTGCGCTACGTCTGCGCCGAACCATGTGACCTTATCACGATCGACGTCGGGTGGACGACGCAGCGGCTGATCCTGCCGCCGGCGCGACGCTCGCTGAAAAGGGACACGGGCCGCGTGTTGTCGCTCATCAAGCCGCAGTACGAAGCCCCCAAGGACTGGCTGCGCAAGGGCATCGTCCCGCCCGAGCGCCTCGACGAAGTGCTGGCACAGTGCAGCGCCGACGTGACCGGTCTCGGTTGGCAGGTCGCCGGCCGGATCGACAGCCCCATCCGCGGTCACGGCGGCAACACCGAACAGCTCTGGCTGCTACGCCCCGATTAACCCCCAGCCGCGCTTCTGGTACACTGCCCCGCTATGGCGCACAACATGGGCGACAACCCGCCTGACCGAATACTGGTCTTCATCCCGAACTGGGTCGGTGATGTAGTTCTGGCCTCGCCGACACTGGCGGCTCTCCGTGACCGCTTCCGGGACACGCACATCACCTACCTCATGCGCTCCTACGTCGCCGACGTGCTGGCCGGCTGCGGCTGGCATGACGCGGCGGAGTACTGGCCGGACGGCGGCGGAGTGGGCCGCGAGTGGCGCATCTCACGACTGATACAACACTTACGCGCACGCAACTTCGACCTGGCGCTGCTCCTGACAAACTCCTTTCGCACCGCATGGGTGGCCAGACGAGTCGGAGCTCGGCGGCGAGTCGGCTATGCCCGCGATTGGCGCGGCTGGCTGCTCACCGACAGACTGGCGCCGCTCAAGAGGGCCGGCCGGTTCGTCCCCAGCTCGGTCTTGCCCTACTACGCCGAACTCGCCGAGCACATCGGCTGCCCGGTGACGGATCGTCGGCTACGGCTTGGCATCTCGCCCGAGCAGGAGCAGGCCGGCCAGGACTTGCTGCGACACTACGGGCTCGATGGCGGGCGACCCTATGCGCTCATCAATCCAGGAGCGGCCTTCGGGGCGGCCAAGTGCTGGCCGCCGGAGCGCTTCGCCGAGGTTTGTGAGCGGCTGGAATCCGAGCAGGATATGCGAGCGGTGCTTGTTGGAGCCCCACGCGAGGCTCCCTTGATGCACGCCATCGCCGACCGCGCTCACCCGGCGCCTGTTTGCCGCACTGATCCGGGCACGACGCTGGGGTCGCTCAAAGTGCTGGCCCGCGAGGCGGCGCTGCTGGTCTGTAACGACACCGGCCCCCGGCATTACGGCATCGCTTTCGACGTCCCGACCGTGACCATCTTCGGCCCCACGCACCAGGAATGGACCGACACCGATTACGCCGGCGAGATCAAGCTCCAGGTGCCGGTCGAGTGCGGGCCGTGCCAGTTGCCCAAGTGCCCCATTGATCTGCGCTGCATGACCGGCCTGACTGCCGACATGGTCATGGCAGCAGTGAGCACCGTGCTGGCCACTCGAAAATCGGTCGTCGTCGGCCAGACGGTTGACGAACGGTCGGCGGACCGCGAACCTTGCGCACAGGAAGGCCAGTGATGATCACCACAGAGCACATGCACATTGATCCGGCGTATCGCGAGCGGCTGCGCGCCGCTGGCCTGGAAAACGTCGGCCAGGTATTGCGGCGCGTGGCCGGCCGCGTCGCCGCCTGGAGCCGCACGACCGACACGCTGTACGTTCCGGGCTCCGGCGACACACCCGGGTTCTACGTCAAGAGGCATTTCTACCCCAACTGGAGCAAGCGGCTGCGCGGCACGCTTCGGGGGACTTTCTTCGGGCCGCACCGTGGCCAGGCTGAGTACGGCGTCCTGACCAGGATGCGTGGACTGGGCATACCGGCCGTGCGCCCCGTGGCCTGTGGCAGTCGGCGAACGAGCCACTTCCTGGCGGCGTGCTTTCTGATTACTGAGGAAGTCCCCGATGCCCAGAACCTGACGACTTTCGCCCTCGACGTCGCCGCCGGCCGGCGCGCGGTTTCTCCAACCTATCGCCGAATGATGTTGCGGGTTCTGGCCCACCAGCTCGCCGCCATGCACGCCACCGGCTTTGTTCATGGCAATCTGTTCTGGCGGAACCTGCTGGTCCGCAACGGCCCCGACGGCCGGCCGGAGTTTTTCCTCCTCGACGCCCGGCCGCTGCACGCCTGGCAACGTTTCAACCACGGCGACCAACGGTGGATTCGCGAGCTGGCCCAGACCACGGTGTCGGCCCTGGCATTCACGTCGCCGCAAGAAAGGCTACGCTTCCTGCGCCAATACCTCGGCGTGCGTCTGACGCCCAGCCTCAAGCCGCAGCTACAGCGCATCGACGCCTTGGCCCGTACGTGGCAGCGTCATGAGGAGCGGCGCATCCACATGAACGGCCTCTTTGATCGCTGGAATCGGCAACTGTCAGAGGAAGAGCAGCCCGGCACGCCGCTCGGACTGGGGGCCGTCGCAGCGGAGCCCGCGCCGTGAAACGCCGCACGAGCGTCGCCGACGATTGGCGCGCGCCTCTGGCGCGGGCCGGGCTCACCGACATCGCCGACCTGCTCGACCATTCTCCGACCGAGCTGCGTCTGGCGGGTACCTGGGAGACGCTAACCAAGCCGGGCCTGGGTGGCCGCGAGCGTTGGCGTTGGCAACTCGACGACCAAGCCGGCACCGTGCTCTACCTCAAGCGCTACCGCCACACGCCGCTCTTGGACCAGATCGACCGCATTAGCCGCCAGGCCTGTTGTCACAGCCGGGCTTGGGGCGAATTCCGCGAGTCCGACCGGCTCGGAGGCCAGTACATTTCGGCTGTGCGCGCCGTGGCGGTGGCCGAGGAGATGACCGGTCTGATCGAGAAGCGCGGCGTCGTATTGTTCGAGCGCGTCCCGGGTGACGGCTTCGATCGCGTGTGGGTCGAGCTGTGCCGCCGGAAGTCGCCCTTGACGCGCGGCTGGGCGCGACACGACATCGCGCGCCGCTTGGCACGCTTCGCGGCCGCCTTCCACCAAACCGGCGCCTGCCACCGCGACCTGTACCTATGCCACGTCTTCGCCGACATCGATGACGAGGGGCGGCGCCCGCCACTGTTCACACTGATCGACTTGGCCCGCCTGCATCGACCGCGTATGCGCCGCATGCGCTGGATCATCAAGGACTTGTCGCAGCTCGACACTTCCGCCCGGCAGATCGGCGCATCACGCAGCGACCGTCTGCGCTTTCTGCTCGCCTATCTCGGCCTGCAACCCGGCGCTCCACGGACGCGCTGGTACGCACGCCGTATTGTCAGGAAGAGCACTGCCATACTGCGGCGGATCGAGCGCAAGAGCAGGTCGTCATGAGAGTCGCCATCGTTCAGCAGCACGTTGACACTCGCCGCGGCGGTGCCGAGACCTCGACGGTCGAGATGGCCCGCCAACTGGCCCGGCTGGGCTTGGACGTCGTGCTCATCCACGCCGCCAACGCTGATGCGTCGATCGTGGGGGATGGCTTCCAGTATCTCCCCGTGGTGGCAGCGAGCAGGTCGCGGGCGTTGCGCACGTACGCCTTCATCGCCGGTGTACACAGGCTCTGTCGCCGCGAGCGCTTCGACATCGTCCATGCCGTGACGCCGTGCTTGTCGGCGAATGTCTATCAGCCGCGGGGTGGCACATTCGTCGAGACTATCGCGCGCAACATGGCGCTGGTGCCTTCGCCGGCGATGCGAGCGCTGAAACAGCTCGGGCGGCGTTTCAACATCAGCCAGCGCTTCCTGATGCGTATTGAGCGGAACCTGCTGACCCGCCACGTCGATCGCGTCCACGTCGCGGCCGTCTCGGACTATGTCAGCCGGCAAGTCGTCACCGGTCTGGGTTTTCCAGCCGAGCGCGTACGTGTAGTCTTCAACGGCGTTGACAGCCTGCCGCCGGCGCCGGATTCGCGGTCCACGATCCGTGACGAACTGGGGTCGCCCGCCGATGGTTCGCTGGTGCTGTTCGTGGCCCACAACTTCAAGCTAAAGGGTCTGCGCGAGTTGCTGCTGGCCACCGCCGCGACTGGGTCGGATTGGCGTGTGGCCGTGGTGGGCCGCGATCGCCACGAGGCTCGGTATGTGCGTCTCGCACGTCGTTTGGGCATCGCGGACCGCGTACGATTCATGGGCCCGCAGTCAGCGCTGCCGGATTGGTATGCCGCAGCCGACGTGTTGGCGCATCCGACCTGGTACGACCCCTGTAGCCGGGTTGTTCTCGAAGCGCTCTGCAGGGGCCTGCCGGTCGTCACGACCCGATTCAACGGGGTGGCGGAGGTCATGGAATCCG